>NZ_JAWSTH010000005.1:0-118375 GCF_033542075.1 Conexibacter stalactiti | reverse complement strand
GGGCGCCTCGGCGGACGCCGTCTCGGCGGCGCTCTGCGGCGTGCCGCCGCGGTGCGCGGTGCGCTCGCGGCACGACCGCGCGGCTCACGCGGGCGCGGCGGCGGGACGCGGCGCTTCGGCTTTCTGCGTCGCCCGGCGAGGCGCCCGGCGACCATGTTGTAGATCTGCTGCCCCTCCGGCACGCGCCAGTGCAGGATCGCGGCGACGTAGAAGGCGGTGCCGGTCGCGATCGCGACCCCGACCGAGATGATCTGCGCCGGCAGCGACTGGCCGAGCGCGTCGTTCAGGCCCCACCAGACGAACCACGCGACGCCGCCGAGGACTGCCGAGGCGGCCGTCACTCTCGCCATCGAGGCGAACGTCTCGGGCAGCTCCAGGCTGCCCTGCAACAACCTGCGCACCCCCCACATCTGGCCGATCGTCATCGCGATGTTGGAGACGACCGTGCCGAGCACGAGGCCGGCGACGCCGTACGGCTTGTAGAGCAGGAGGCTGACGATCACGTTGACGACGAGCGAGCCGAGCGCCATCGCGGTCGGGAACCACGGCTTCTGCAGCGAGAAGAAGGTCCGCGACAGCAGCAGGTTGAGACCGGAGAACGGGAGGCTCAGCGAGAACCAGAAGAGCGCCGTCGAGACCATCTCGGTCGAGGCGTCGTCGAAGGCGCCGCGCTGGTAGACGAGCCGCGTGATCGGCTCCGCCAGCACGAGCGTGATCGCCGCGGCCGGCGTCAGCAGCAGCCAGATCAGCCGCATCCCGTCGGCCATCGTGTGGCGCAGGCCGGGCAGGTCGCGGCGGGCGGCGTAGCGGCTGAGGACCGGGAACAGCACGGTCGCGACGGCGACGCTGAACATCCCCTGCGGCAGCATGTAGATGCGGAAGGCGGCGTCGATCGCGCGCGGCGCCTCCTCGGAGACGAGCGTGCCGAGCGACGAGTTGATCAGCAGGTCGAAGTTGATGATCCCGAGGCTGATCGTGACCGGCAGCATCAGCTTGAAGACCTGCAGGATGCGGGCGTCGCGCCAGTCGAAGGCGAACTGGAATCTGAAGCCGACGCGCGGCAGCACCGCCACCGACATCGCCAACTGCACGAGCGTTCCCAGCAGCACGCCGATGGCGTACGCGTACATCTGGTCGTCGCCTTCGAAGAACGGCCGCCCGACGACCAGCACGACGATGATCACGACGTTCCAGACGAGCGGCGCGATCGCTGGGATCGTGAAGTGGTCGTAGGTGTTGAGGATTCCTACGACGAGTCCGTTGATCCCGAGCAAGACGACGATCGGGAACAGCACCTGGCTGAGGCCGATCGTCAGCGAGTCGAGCTGGGCGCTGAACGTGTCGCTGGTGAACAGCGGCATGATCACGCCGGCGCCGAGGATGAAGAGCGCGGTGATCGCGCCGAGCGCGGCGATGATCACGAGGCAGAGCGTCGAGGCCAGCCGGAAGGCCTCTCTCTGCTCTCTTCTCTCCAGCAGCTCCGTGAAGACCGGCACGAAGGCGGCGGAGAGGGCGGCGTCGGCGAAGAGGCTGCGGACCAGGTTGGGGACCTGGAAGGCGATCGTGAAGGCCGAGAAGGCGCCGCTGGTGCCGAAGTAGCTGGAGGCGACGATCTCGCGGATAAGCCCTGCTATCCGCGAGAGTCCGGTCGCCGCCGAGAAGATCAGCGTGTTGCGCGCGCGCCGGCTACCGCCGCCTTGGCCGCCTTGCTCCGGGGCCGCGGGGGCGGCGGTTCTCTCATCAGCTGTCTCGGCGGTCACGAGCGCGCTATAGTACGACGCCGCCGCGGCCCTGACCGTGGCCACTTTCTTATGGCCAACATTCACTCCCAGAAGAAGCGCATCCTTCGCGCTGAGCGTGAGCGACTCGAGAACCGTCGCTACACGTCGAAGATCAAGACCTACTTCCGTCGTCTCGAGGCCATCGCCTCGGGCGAGGAGAGAACGGACGCCGCCCCGGTGCACCGTGAACTGGTCCAGACGATCGACAAGGCCGTCAAGCGCGGCGCGCTCCACCGCAACAACGGCTCGCGCAAGAAGTCGCGTGCCGCCCGCATTCTTGCGGGTAGCGGTACTGACGCGTAGGACCCGCTTCTTCCACACACACATAGCAGCGCAGTACGCCGATCGGCCCGCGAAAGCGGGTCTTTCGTCGTTCTAGGCCGGTTCGGCGCGCGTGCGCGGTGTGCGGGCGGGTCCGCGCGCGTGCGCGGGCGCGGGCCGCGTGCGCGCGCGAGCAGTGCGGATCTGTGCACCCAGGTGATGTACAGATCCGCGGTCGTCCGCCGCTCAGGCGGCGATGCGGGCGATCGCGTCGATCGCGAGCGTGTCCTCGCCGAGCTTGGAGCCGGCGCCGCCGCGCGAGGCCAGCTCCAGGTCGGCGACGATCATGATCGCCTCGCGCAGACCGGTCACGTCGGTGCGCTGGACGTCGGCGACGAAGCGCTCGGCCGCCTTCGGCGGCATCCGCAGCCCGCGCCGCACCTGCGCCGCCGACTCGCCGGACTCCAGTCGCTCGGCGACCTCCAGCGCGTCGCGCAGGCGGCGCGCGATCGTGAACAGCAGCCCGGCGAGCCGCTCGCCCTGGCCGCGCAGCTCGAAGTAGGCCCGCGTGGCGGCGGCGCCGTCGCGCGCGACGAGCGCGTCGGCCAGCGTCCAGCTCTTGCGCTCGGCCGAGCTGGCGGTGATCTCCTCGATCTGCTCGAGGTCGAGTCTCGTCCCTTCGCCCAGCTCCAGCGCCAGCTTCTCCAACTCGCGCAGGAGCCGCTGCTGGCGCTCGCCGACGTGGGCGACGAGCGCTCTCGCCGCCGCCGGATGCAGTTCCAGACCGAGCGCTCTCGCCTGGCCGACCGCCCATCTCGGCAGCTCCCACGGCTTCACCGTCATCTCGGTGCTGATGTCGCCGCCGGCCGCTCTGACCGCGGCGAGCAGTCTGTCGGGGACCTTCGCGCGGCCCTCTTCGCGACCGAAGAAGACGACGGTCGTGTCGGGCGGCAGCGACTTGACGACCGGCTCGATCAGTCTCATGTCGGCCGCCTTCCAGCGCTCGACCCCGTCGACGATGATGAAGCGACGACCGATCGCGAAGGTCATCGCCGACAGCGCCGCGGCGACCGCCTCGGCGGTCGCGGCCTCGCCCTCGAAGACCTCGATCCCCTGCGAGCCGCTCTCGCGCTCGGCGAGCGCGCGCAGTCTCGCGCGCCGCTCCGAGAGCCGGCCGTGGTCGTCGCCGTGGATCAGATAGGCGGGTTTGAAGCTCGGCGGCACGGTGGGCGAGTCTAGATGGTCGTGCGGGCGGGTCGGGGGCTGCCCGCACCGAGCGGAGCAAGTCGGCCCGGTACGTTGCGGGGATGGAGTCAGAGCTGCGCCTTCGCCCGCCGCGCCACGCCGTCGACCCGCGCGCGGTGCGCTGGTGGACGGCGCAGGCGCTCGCGCTCGTCGTGCCGCTCGTCGTCGCGCTGACGGTCGGGGTCGCGCTGCTCGACGGCATGCGCGAGCTGCTCGTCGTCGCGCTCGCCGTGGCGGTCGTGGTCGGCGGCGCCTACGTCGTCGTGATGCCGCGCTGGCGCTATCGGGTCCACCGCTGGGAGACGACGCCCGAGGCCGTCTACGCCTCCTCCGGCTGGCTGTTGCAGGAATGGCGCGTGGCACCGCTCTCACGCGTGCAGACGGTCGACACGCTGCGCGGGCCGCTGCAGCAGCTGTTCGGACTCGCCTCGGTGACGATCACCACGGCTTCGGCGAAGGGCGAGGTCGCGATCGACGGTCTCGACCACGCGCTCGCGCAGGAGCTGGTCCAGCAGCTGACGGCGACGACCCAGGCGATCCCCGGCGATGCGACCTGAGGGCGGAGTCGCTCGGCCTGCGGCCTCGGATGCCGTCGGGAGCGCTCGCCTGGAGGCTCGCGCTCCCGCGTGCGGAGAGCGGGCGTGAGCGACGAGTGGCGCAAGCTCGACGTGCGCGTGCTGGCGCTGCACGCGGCGCGGCTGGCCGGAGCAGTGGCGCCGATCGCGTTGGTGCTGCTGCTCGGCGGCGACCTCAACCGCACCGTCGTCATCTCGCTCGTCTTCATCTGCGGCGGCGCGGCGCTGCGAGCGGCCACCGACGCGCTCGCGTGGGCGACGACGCGCTATCGCGTCGGCGACGAGCTGGTCGAGCTGAGATCGGGTCTGCTGCGACGCAGCGCGCTGTCGGTCCCGCGCGACCGCGTGCGGACGGTCAACCTGACCGCCAAGCCGCTGCAGCGGCTCTTCCGGATCGCGACCGTCGAGATCGGCACCGGCACGCACGAGCAGGGACGGCTGAGACTCGACGCCGTCGCGACCGACGAGGCGGCGCGGCTGCGCCAGGCGCTGCTGGCGCGGGCCGAGGTGCCCGCCGCGCCGGCGGCCTCGCTCGCGGCGCCTGCCTCACTCGCCGCAGACACGCTCGAGGTCTCCCCCGCGCCGCTCGCCGGCCCAGCGACGCCAAGCGTCGCCCCCGGGTCGGACGCTGCCCCTCCCGAGCCGGTCCTCGCGCGGCTGCGATGGGGATGGCTGCCGTACCACCTGCTGTCGCCGTGGACCTTGGCCCTGCCGATCGCGGGACTCGGCGCGGTCCTGAACGCGCTCAACCAGCTCGGCGTCGAGGCGAGCGTCGGCCGGATCGCCGAGCACGCCGCGGTCGACGGGATCCACCGCGCCGACGACGTGTCGTGGTGGCTGGCGATCTTGCTCGGCCTGCTCGCGGTCGTGGTGCTGGCGGTCCTCGGCGCGGTCGGCGCCGGGCTCCAGTTCGCCGAGAGCTGGTGGGGCTACCGCCTGACCCGCGAGCAGAGCGGGAACCTGCACTCGCGGCGCGGGCTGCTGACGACCCGCTCCGTCTCGATCGAGCATCGGCGGCTGCGCGGTGCCACGCTCACGGAGCCGCTGCTGCAGCGGGCGATCGGCGGCGCCGGTCTGAACGCGATCGTCAGCGGGCTGCGCAGACGACCCGGCGAGCGCGGCGGCCGCGCCGACGGCCTGCTGCCGAACGTTCCCCGGGCCGAAGCCGACGCGGTGCTCGCCGACGTGCTCGAAGCGCCGTCGCTGCCGGGCGAGCTGCGCGAGCTGCGTCCACACCCGCGGGCCGCGTTGCGGCGCCGGCTCCTGCGCGCGCTGATCGCCGTCGCGCTGCCGGTCGCGGCGCTGCTGGCGATGGGTCCTCTGCTTGGATGGCTGCCGGACTGGCTGTGGTGGGCTGCGGCGGGCGTGCTGGTGGTGCCGGCGTTGCTGCTCGGCCGCGACGCCTACCGCGCGCTCGGCCATCGGATCGCCGGGCAGTATCTCGTCACCCGCCGTGGCGCACCGACGCGCCGCACCGCCGTGCTGCGCTGCGACGGGGTGATCGGCTGGACCGTCAAGCGCTCGTTCTTCCAGCGCCGCGCCGGGCTCGTCACGTTGACCGCGACGACCGCCGCCGGTGGCGGCGGCTACAGCGTCTTCGACGTCGCTGAAGCGGACGGGCTCGCGTTCGCGGAGGAGGCGGTGCCCGGGCTGCTGGCGCCGTTCCTGGATGGCGGTGACCGGCCGGGCGGATGACAGACGCGGCGCGGCGTCAGCGCTTCAGCGCGGGCGGCCGAGCGCGGGTCCCTGCGGCGGCGGGGCGCGGCGGCGCAGGAGCGCGACCAAGAGCGCGGTGGCGGCGTACAGCGCCGCGAGCGCGAGCGGCCCGCCGAGCGCGACGCGGACGCTCGCGTGCCGCAGCGACGCGGCTTCGTGCGCGACGGCGCCGACGTAGCCGAGCAGGCAGGCGTTGACGGTGTTGAGCGGGAGCGCCAGCGGCGCGGCCAACTGACCGAGCGCAGCCGCGAGCATCCCCAGCCACATGATCGGCGCGACCGCCGGCGCCGCCAGCAGGTTCGCCGGCAGCGAGACGAGCGAGAACTGCTCGAAGTGGAAGGCGAGCAGCGGCGCCGTCCCGAGCGTCGCGGCGAACGACATCGCGACCGCATCTGCCATCGGCGCTGGCAGCCCGCGGCATCGCAGTCGTGCGGAGACGGCCGGCGTCGCCAGCGCGATCGCGACGACGGCGGCGAAGCTCAGCTGCCAGCCGGGGTCGCCGGAGGCGCGGGGGTTGTGCGCGAGCGTCGCGGCGGCGGCGAGCAGCAGCGCATACCAACGCGACGCGGCGCGGCCGGCGAGCGCGGCGACGGTCGTCGCGGCGCCCATCACGCCGGCGCGCTGGATCGACGGGCCGGCGCCGGCGAGCGGGACGTAGAGCGCGATCAGCGCGAGCGCGGCGGCGAGGCGCGGGCGCAGCCCGAGGCCGGCGGCGGTCAGCAGCGGCAGCGCGAGCGCCAGCAGCAGCGCGACGTTCTGGCCGCTCGCGGCGAGCAGGTGCGCCAGGCCTGAGATGCGGAACTCGTCGCGGGTCCGCTCACTCAGCGCCTCGTCCTGGCCGAGGACCATGCCGCGCAGGAGCGCCGCCTGTGGCGGGGCGAGCCCCTGTGCGAGCGTTTCCTCCGCGCGGCCGCGGATCGCGTCGACGATGCCCGCCGGGCCGCCGCGTCGTGCCCCGGTCGGTGCAGCTGCGTCGACCGTGATCGCCCCGTGAGCTCCCTTGCGCGCGTAATGCTGCTCGAACGGTCCGAGCATCCGCAGCTTCCCGCGCACGCGCACGACGGCGCCGGTCGCGGCGTGCGGCCAGACCGTCGCCTGCCGGATCCGCAGCATCACCCGCTCCCCCGCTCCGGCGTCACGCCGCCAGGTCGCCGTGCGGGCGCCCGTCGCGCCAACCTCGCTCGCGGCTGCCGCGGCGCCCCTTGACGCACCCGATGCGCCCGCGCCCACCCGCGCGGCCGTCGGCGCCAGCGCCCGCAGGCTGGCGAGGGCGGTGCTGCCGTATTGGACAGGACGTGGCTGTTCGAGCAGCGTCACGTCGGCGGTGACGATCGCGCCGAAGAGCGGTGGGAGCACGGTGCGGTCGAGCGCGTCGAGCCGCAATTGGCCGCCGAGCGCGCCTGCCAGCACCGCGGTGACGGCGAGCACCGCGACCAGCGCCCGGCCGGCGAGTGCGGCTGCCGCGAGCGCGAGCAGCAACACGGCGCTCGCCGGCAGCTCGATCGCGAGCATTCCGGCGACAAGCGCACCGAGCACGATGTGGCGCGGATGGGCCCGCAGCGTCTCCAGCGCGCGGGCGGCGTTCATCGGACGTCAGCGGGACGGCGGAAGCCGCGCCGGCGGGTAGTGCGCGGGCGGGCAGAAGCCGGGCGGGCGTCGCACGGGCGAGCGAGGATCGCGCTCATCTGCCGAGCTGGGCGCGGATCGCGGCGAGCTTCGCTTCGCCGATCCCGGAGACGGCGTCCAGCTCCTCGATCGATCTGAAGCCGCCGGCCTGCTCGCGGTAGGCGATGATCTTCGCTGCGGTCGCCGGGCCGACACCGTCGAGCAGCTCCAGCTCCTGCGCCGTCGCGGTGTTGATGTCGAGCGCGAGCGGGGTCCCCGCGCCAGCACCCGCTGCGCCGGCGGTGGAGCCGCCCGCCACCCCCGCCGCCGCGCCGCCCGCCGCCGCGCCGCCCGCCGAGCCCGTCACGCCCACGCCGCCGACGGCCCGCTCCCCTCTCCGCGGCACGATCACCTCGCCGCCGTCGGTCACTCTCGCCGCGAGGTTCACGCCGCGTCGATCGGCGCGGTGGCTGAGGCCGCCAGCTCGCTCGACCGCGTCGAGCACGCGCGCACCGGTCGCGAGTCTGTAGACGCCCGGCCGCCGCACCGCTCCCTTGACGTCGACCACGACCGCGCCCGCGGCGAGTTCGTCGGAGGCGGAAGCGGAGGCGGAGGCGGAGGCGGAACCGCCGCCGGCCGGGTCAGCCAGCCCGCCCGAGGCGCCGTCGGGCGCGCCGAGCGCTCCGCCGGCAAGCGCGGTGTCCGCCGACGCCGATCCGCCCGGCGCGCCGGCTTCCCCAGCGCGCAGAAAGCGCGCGCCGATCAGCAGGACGGCGATCGCGCAAGCGGCGTAGATCGCGAGCTGGGGCTTGGTCGGCTGCGGCATGGTCCGGACGCTACGACCGGTCGCCGCGACGGCGCTACGCGCGTTTCACACACGCGGCGCGCGCATTCGTCACGTCATTGCGCAGGCGGTCAGGGGCGCGCCGCCGCAGCAAGCGCGACCGCCACCGCTTCCTCAGCGTCGCTCGCCACGAAGACGCCGGCATCGACGAAGCCGTCGCGGCCCAGCTCCCACGTGCGCAGGCCGACGACACGCTTGCCCGCTCTCAGCGCCAACGCGATCTCCGACAGCGTCCCGTAGGCGCCGCCGATCGCGATCAGCGCGTCGGCGGAGCGCACGATCAGGCCGTTGCGCAGCTCGCCCATCCCCGTCGCGATCGCGACGTCGACGTACGGGTTCGCCGCCGCGCGGTCGAGGCCGGGCAGGATCCCGATCGTGACGATCTCGGCCGCATCACCTGCCGCCGGCCGGCCGCCGACGCCGCCGCTGCCGTCGGCGCCGCCGCGAACCGCGCTCGTGCGGCCGCCGCGGCTCATCCCCTCCGCCGCCAGCTGAGCGCCGCGGCAGGCCGCCTCCATCACGCCGCCGCCACCGCCGCAGACGATCACCGCACCCGCCCGCACGAGCGCGTCACCGACCGAGAAGGCGAGCGCGCTCTCGATCGCGTCGCAGACGGAGGCGCCGATCACCGCGACATGCGGGCGATCGACGACGCGCACGCCGACGTCGACCAGACCCTCCATCGAGACGACCTACCGGACGACGATGTTGACGAGCTTGCCCGGCACGACGATCACCTTGACGACCTGCTTGCCGTCGAGGTGGGCCTGCACGTTCGGCGCGTTGCGCGCCAGCTCCTCGAGCTGCTCCTTCGAGGCGTCGGCCGGCGCGGTCAGGCGCTCCCGCACCTTGCCGTTGACCTGCGCGACCAGCTCGAAGGTGTCCGCGACCAGCATCGCCGGATCGGCGACCGGCCACGGCTGCTCCCAGACGCGCTGCCCGGTCGCCTGCTCGTAGACCTCCGAGGCGGTGTGCGGGGCGAACGGGAAGATCAGCGACGCGCCCGTCGCCGCGGCGAAGCGCAGCACCTCGGGCGAAGCCTGATCGCGATGGCGGTACGACTCGTTGACCAGCTCCATCACCGCCGAGATCGCGGTGTTGAAGGCGAAGCGGGCGCCCATGTCGTTGGTGACCTTGTCAATCGCCCAGTGCGCCTTGCGCGTCAGCGCCGCGTCGGCGTCGTTGACGAAGTCGCCGGCGGCCGGCGAGTCGGCCGGGCCACGACCGACCTCGACCCCAAGCCGCCACAGGCGCGCGAGGAAGCGGTGGACGCCCTCGACCCCCTCGTCGGACCAGTCGGCGTCCTGGTCGGGCGGGCCGATGAAGAGGATGTAGCAGCGGGCGGTGTCGGCGCCGTATCTGTCGACGTACGACGATGGCGCGATCACGTTGCCCTTCGACTTCGACATCTTCGCGCCGTCGCGCGTGATCATGCCCTGCGTGAAGAGCGCCTGGAACGGCTCGTCGGCGCTCAGCAGGCCGATGTCGTGGAATGCCTTCGTGAAGAAGCGCGCGTACAGCAGGTGCAGGATCGCGTGCTCGACGCCGCCGATGTACTGGTCGACCGGCATCCAGCCGTCAGCGACCTCCCTCGCCCACGGCGCGGAGTCGTTGTTCGCGTCGGTGTAGCGCAGGAAGTACCAGGACGAGTCGACGAACGTGTCCATCGTGTCGGTCTCGCGCCGCGCCGGGCCGCCGCACTCGGGGCAGGTCGTCGCGACCCACTCCTCGACCGCCGCCAGCGGTGAGCGGCCTCTCGGCTTGTAGTCGGTCACGTCGGGCAGCTCGACCGGCAGCTGGTCGGCGGGCACCGCGACCGCGCCGTGCTGCTCGCAGTAGACGATCGGGATCGGGCAGCCCCAGTAGCGCTGGCGAGAGACGAGCCAGTCGCGCAGGCGGTAGTTGATCGCTCTTCTGCCCTTGCCGTCGCCGTCGAGCCAGCCGACGATCTCCTCGAGCGCCTCGCGGTTCGGTCTGCCGTCGAAGCGCGCGTCGGAGTTGACGAGCACGCCGTCGGAGGAGAACGGCAGCTCGTCCTCGGCGCCGGGCGCGGAGGCGATCACCTGGCGGATCGGCAGGCCGTGGACCTGGGCGAAGCCGAAGTCGCGCTCGTCGTGCGCGGGGACGGCCATGATCGCGCCGGTGCCGTACTCCATCAGCACGTAGTCGGCGACGAACATCGGGATCGCCTCGCCGTTGACGGGGTTGATCACCGTGCGGCCGAGCGGGACGCCGGTCTTCGCCTTGTCGGCGGCGCCGCGCTCCTCGTTGGACTCCAGCAGCGCGTGTCTGACGTAGTCGCGCACCGCCTGCTCGTGCTCGGTCCCCTCCGCGAGCGCGAGCACGTCGGGGTGCTCGGGCGACATCACGAAGAAGGTCGCGCCGAAGAGCGTGTCGGGGCGGGTCGTGAAGACCTCGTAGTCCTTGCCCAGCTCGGCGTTGTGGAAGACGACGTGGGCGCCGACCGAGCGGCCGATCCAGTGGCGCTGCATCGTCTTGACGTGCTCGGGCCACTGGATCGTGTCGAGGTCGTCGAGCAGCCGGTCGGCGTAGTCGGTGATGCGGAAGTACCACTGCTCAAGCTGGCGGATCTCGACCAGCGCGCCGGAGCGCTCACCGCGGCCGTCGATCACCTGCTCGTTGGCGAGCACGGTCTCCTCGACCGGATCCCAGTTGACCGAGCCGTCTCTCTTGTACGCGAGGCCGCGCTCGAACAGCTGCAGGAAGAGCCACTGGGTCCATCTGTAGTAACGCGGCTCGTGCGTGCCGAACTCGCGCGTCCAGTCGATCGAGATCCCCCACTCGCGGAACTGGCGCTGGAAGGAGGCGATCGAGGCGGCGGTCGCGTCGCGCGGGTGGACGCCGGTCTTGATCGCGTTGTTCTCCGCCGGCAGGCCGAAGGCGTCGTAGCCCATCGGGTGCAGGACGCGCTTGCCGTTGCGGCGGTTGAAATGCGCGACGGCGTCGCCGAGGGCGTAGTTCTTGAGGTGCCCCATGTGCGGCTCGCCGCTCGGGTAGGGAAGCATCTCCAGGACGTAGTAGGCCTCGCGGCCGTCGTCCTCGTTGGAGACCTCCCAGGTGCGCTCGTCGGCCCACACCTGCTGCCACTTCGGCTCGATCGCCTTCGGCTCGTATCTCAGCTCGCGCAAATCGCTCATCGGTGCTGGACAGGCTACCGTGAGCCGGTGCGTCGCCTGCTGTTCCTCGTCAGCGTCATCGTCCTGGTCGACACGATGTTCTACGCGGCGATCACCCCGCTGCTGCCCGACTACGCCGATCGCTTCGACCTGTCGAAGTCGGCCGCGGGCGTGCTCGCGGGCGCGTACGCGGCAGGAACGCTGCTCGGGGCGCTGCCGGGCGGGCTGTTCGCCGCGCGCCTCGGCGCCCGCCGGGCGGTGCTCGTCGGGGTGGCGCTGATGAGCGTCGCGAGCGTCGGCTTCGCCTTCGGGGACTCCGACGTGACGCGGTTCGTGCAGGGCATCGGCGCCGCCTTCTCGTTCGCGGGCGGCTTCGGCTGGCTGCTGGCGCAGGCGCCGACGGCAAACCGCGGCGCGATGATCGGCACCGCGATGTCGGCGGCGGTCGGCGGCTCGCTGCTGGGGCCGGTCGTCGGCGCGGTCGCGCGCGCGACCGGACCGGAGCTGCCGTTCGGCGCGATCGCCGTGCTCGGCGTCGTGCTGTTCCTCTGCGCGCTGCGGATCCCGGCGGTGCCGCCGGTCGGCGGGTCAGTGGGTCCCGCGTTCCGGCGGGCGCTGTCGGCGCCCCGGGTGCGCGGCGGGATGGTGCTGGTGACCGTGCCGGCGCTCGGCTTCGGCACGATCAACGTGCTGGGGGCGCTGGAGCTGGACGAGCTGGGCGCGGGCGGCTTCGGGATCGGCGCGACCTTCCTCGTCGCCGCCGCGATCCAGACGGTGGTGCAGACGCTCGCCGGGCGCGCGTCCGACCGTGTCGGCCGGCGGCCGCTGCTGCTGCGCTCGTTGGCCGGATCGAGCGTCTGCGTGCTGCTGCTGGTGCCGCCGTCCGGGGTCTGGCTGTTCGCCGTGTCGGTGGTGGTGGCGCTGGTGGTCGTCGGCTCGCTCTACACGCCCGCGATGGCACTGCTGTCCGACGGCGCGGCGGGCGCGGGGCTCGACCAGGGGATGGCGTTCGCGCTTGTGAACCTGACCTGGGCCGGCGGTCAGGTGCTGGGCGCGGTCGCCGGCAGCGGCCTGGCGGAGGCGACCAGCGACGCGGTGCCGTTCGTGCTGCTGTCGGCCGTGATGGCGCTCTCTCTCGTCGCGCTCGTGCGGCGGCCGGTGCCTGCCGTGGTCTGACCGGCCAGAGAAATTCGCGCCCGTTCAACGATCCGAGCGCCCCGGCCGATTACCATGCCGACGATGGCCGACGAGTCTTCCCCCACCGACGGCACCGCGAAACCCCAGCGCGGGCCCGCATCCGTGTCCGCCAACCGCGTCGCCGCGATCATCTCCGCCGCCGAGGACACGGCGGCGAGACTGCGCGAGGACGCCGAGCAGCGGCTGAAGGAGCGGATCGCGGAAGCCGATCGTGCGGCCGACTTCCGCGTCGCCGCGGCCGAGGAGGAGGCCGGCGAGATCATCGCCGAGGCGAGAAAGATCGCCGAGCGGCTGGTCGCCGAGGCAAGAGGCGAGTCGGCGCGCATGAAGACCTCCGCCGGTGCCGAGGCCGGCGAGATCAGAGCGAGAGCCGAGCATGACGCGCGCGAGATCAGACGCGAGGCCGAGGCCTGGGCGGCCGAGAAGCGCGCCGACGGCGAGCGCCGCGCGCGCGACCTGACCAGCGAGGCGCGGATCGTCGCCGGCGAGGTCCGTGCCGAGGGCATGGAGCTGACCGAGAACCTGCGCGAGCTGGGCGGCTCGCTGAGAGCGAACGCCGAGCGGTTGCTGCGGGACGTGCTGAAGGTCCATGGGCAGCTCAACGCCCACATCGAGCAGGTCGAGCCGGAGCCGCCGGCGCCTGAGCCGCGGCGGGGCGCTGCTCGCGAGCGCGACGGGGGTCGAGAGCGCGAGCGCGATTTCCGTGCGCGCGAGCCGCGCGACTTTCGCGACCCAGCGCCGCGCAACGGCACCCGCCGCGCCGACGATGATCTCGACGTGCCGGAGTTCATTCCCCAGCGCTGACGGGGTTTTCGGGGCCCCGCGAGGTCGGCCGCCATCTCTCGCGCGGGCGTTGTACACTTCTCCTCCCCCGGGGCTATAGCTCAGCTGGGAGAGCGTCGCGCTGGCAGCGCGAAGGTCGTCGGTTCGAGCCCGACTAGCTCCATCGGAACGAAACCCCCGCAAACGCGGGGGTTTCGTCGTTTTGGGGAGAGGCGAACTTGGGGTGCTGGAGGGGATTGGGTACCAGGATTGGGTACCAAACGGGCATCTCGGCCCGACGGCGGGGCCGCCGATCTGCGGCTACGCTGCCCCCTATGGAGAAAGCCAACGCAGATTCCGACGCGATCGCCGACCGCGCCGAAAGACAGCTCGGCATCTCAAACAGCGAACGCTTCGCCAGGCAAGCCTCAATGGCTGACCCGCTCGACGACAACACGACTACCGCCGCCATCGACGACGCGATCGCGGATCATCCCGCCGACCACACCTTCACCGACGCCGCGGCATTCGCGTTGGTCCGGAAAGACTCACAAAGGGCCATCTGACAGCAGCCGCGGCACCTAACTGCACATGAACGACTCCAACAAGTCGCATCACCCCAACGCAGTCCCCGCCACGCCAAGCGAAGCCGCCACTCACCACCGCGTCCGCTCATCCGTCACGGAAGAGGTCCACCGGCTCGCCACCGACCAAGCAGACCGCGAAGAGATGCGGATCGTCCGCGAGCAGCTCGCCGACCTCACTCCTCCCCAATCCGACTGACGGACGCAGTCGACCCGATCCGGCGGCTTTCGGGCCCGCCCGCACTGCCGGATGTTCCGCGCTGCGTCGGCAGGCGGGTCAGTCGCAGTCGGCGCATCGGTCCGATTGAGACCGGAGCGCTGCGGCAGCCTTCCGGTAGCGAGCGCGCCCGCTCCGACGCGATCGTCGTACTCAACTTGCTCGGCGCCCGCGGCATGAGCGAGTTCCGAGACCTCATGCCGAAAGACAACAGCTAGACCTGACCGTTCCGGCAACGCCGTAAACTCGCGGCCCGTGCAACAGCTTTTCGGAGTCCCCTTTCGCCAGCTCGATCTCACCCGCCTCAGACGGTTTCTCGAAGAGGCGGAGAAGGAGCCCCTGCTGTGGGAGGCGAAGGGCGGCGGACGGCCCGACGCTCAAGAGATCCGGCGCCAGTGCGGCGGCTTCGCGAACAGCAACGAGGGCGGCTACCTGCTTCTCGGCGTGAGAGAGAACGGCCATGGTTGGGAGATCGACGGGATGTCGTTCCGCGACAACGAGGTTGACCGCTACATCACCACGTGTCTGCAGGAAGGGGTCGCACCGATCCCCGAGTACGACGTGCTTCCGATCAGGGTCGCCGAGAACCGGTACGTCGCGGTCGTTCAGGTCAAGCCGATGCACGCCGGCCCCTGCATCGTCCGCGGGACCGTCTTCGAACGCGTGCCAGGAGCGACGCTCCGCGTGCAGGACCCGACGCGGCTCGCCGCGCTCTTCACGCGCGGCCGGCGAGCACATGACAACGCCATCCTCACCGCGGACGAGGCGCTCAGACAAGCGTTCGTGGCACTCCCGCGGAAACCAAGCCGCAGCCAAGAGCTCGGCGACGTCGATGCCTTGAACTCACAGTTTCTGCGGGCGTCCGTCGCCGTATCGTCGGTTACGCCCGGCGACGACATCTCGGCGATCCTCTTTCGCGCATCGACGGCCGAGCACATGCGGCGACGGCTGAGACGGCTTGCCGGGGACGAGAACAATCGGATGCCCAGCCTTGTCGACTATGAAGGCGGGGTTGCTCAGGATCGACGATTCGCCTCAGTTCACCCGTGGCGACACCACCAGGCGGACTGGGCGCTCACGAGCTGGTGGACAGGTGTGGTCACGGTCGCCTATAGAGGGGCGTGGGACGGCTCGCTGCGTCCCGAGATCCTCGTCAGAGACGTGCTGCGGCCGGCGTTCGAGGCCGCCACCGACCTTGTCCATCACCTCGGAGGCTCCGGTCCGGGCTATCTGCGCATCGCATTGACAAGCGACGGTGATGCCTGGCCCGACGGGGCTCAGCTTGCACGCGGCCCTTTCGAACTCCAACCCGATTCCCTCGACGAGTCGCTTGAGCGCGAGATCCACCGCACACTCGGACATGACGTCCCGGAACCGGAACCGGCGGTCTTTCACGACGGCGGATGAGTCGGCGCGGCGCCTTCAGGCCTCCGGACAACCTGGACGGGTCTTCCCATCAGGCGGGATCCATGGTGGCAAAGCGGCGGTCGAGCAGTGAAGCCGCCTCCGCCAAGTTCGTCGCCAGCGTCGCGCCGGTAGGGATCCCGCTGGCGGTCCTCAGTTCTCCAATCGTTCGTCTCTCGCCGACGACGAGATCCGCGTAGGCCGCCGCAGAGCACAGATAGTGGAGATCGATCAAGTCGTTGCCCTCCCATCTCCCCGCGTTTCGAATGCGCGCAAAGACGACCGCGCGGTACCGGCTCAGGTACGGCAACGCCGTGACGTCGCCATAGGACCGCTCTAGCCAGGTTCTGATCTCAGGCACTGAAGCCAACTGCTCGATCTCCGGCGCGAGGTCCGCGAGCACGGCGCCATGAGCCGTCATCCGGGCCTGTCTGGCAGTGGCGTTGTTGGCTCTGAGCCAGTCCGCTAAACGTGGGAACGTCGTGGACCATCTCTCCGCGGCCGCTTTCCCTGTTTCATTCGGCACCTTCTGCGGCGAGATCAACGTCGAGTACACGCTCATCACGTTCACAAGGCGCGGGAAAGCGAGCGCCATGACTTGCGGCCATCTGGCGTCGCCCGACGGCTGTCTCAGTGGCTGCGTGAAGATTCCCTCCGGTCCGAGCGAGACGATACTCCGCGCGCGAGGCTCCTCCCCACGCAGCGCCGCAACCAGCTCTTCTCTGCGCACCGCAACTGGATTGCGAGATTGCCATCCCCGGCTGAACTCGAGCATCGTTGCCGCAAGCGTCGTCCGACGTTCGCTGTGCAAGGCACTGGTTTCGATCATGTGTGCAGCAGACATCGGCAGGATGAGCTTCCCCGCCCGTACGTACTCCGCGATCCTGCGCGCGCCGTCCGCTTCACTCGGCGAGATCACCCGGTTGCCGTGCCGCCACGCAGACAGCGTCGACCAACGATTCTGATCGAGATACGCAACAAGCCGGCCGCGACGATCATCACCGTCTCGTTCGCTGATCACCCCCAGCTCGACAATGGCGACGGTGCCGTCGCGAAGCGTTATTGCGAGGCGATCACGCTCTACGTCTATGTCCATGCGTCGCAGAGGCATGTTCACGTCTCGAAATCCAGCGGGCATGGGGTAGCGCTGAACCCCGACCGGGGTCTGAAAATGCAGCTCGCCGGTGTCGAAGTCGATGTGGCCCGGTGGAATCAAGACGGAGTAGTCCAGCACGTGCAGAAACGGAACGCGACAGCAGACCGCTCGGTGGCAACCGGTGGCTCGGAGCGCGGCCCGCAGCGGCCGGGCGCCTAACTCCTGGCCGCGGATGTGCTCTGCTGTCCGCATGCAGGCGAACGCGCCGGTTCAGCCGCCTGATGCGGCCAGCAGCGGGCGATCGCAGGCGGATCGTCGTGAGCGCCACCGCGCTCGGTCGCCGGCCCCGGCGACCGGGCGTCGGGTCACGTCACGGTGAAAGAGGTCGTGGCGATTTGTTTGCGGAGGAGCCGGCCTGGCGTGGAGCCTGTCTGTCGCACAAAGAAGAAGGTCAGCTCGTAGCGCCCCGGGCACCATCTGCCGCGCAGCGGCATGATGGGTGCGTCGTATCTCTTGCCGGCGATCTGGCGGTAGTTGGAGACGTAGTCCTCGCCCGCTGATCTCGTCGTACGGGCGCGGCAGTCCTTGCCCGTTGGCCCACTCAGCTCGTAGGCGTACCCTTCCGAGAGGACTCGCACCGTGATCGGGACGGTGAGCCGCGCGGTGAAGCGGCGAGTGCTTGCCGCGCCGCGACGCTCGATCACGCGCAGGTGCGCGCTGACGCGTGGCGCTCTGCGGGCTCGGCGCGATGCTGCGCTCTCGCGCACCGGCTGATCCGCTGGGAAGTCCATCGTCGCGCGACAGCCGTCCTTGACCATCCCACGCCCCGACAAGTCGAAGCGAGCGTTTGCGCCGCAGGTGCTGACGACGAGGTGGATCGCGGGCAGCGTCGTCTCGGTGTAGGTGCCGTCAAAGACGGTGATGAACTCGCCGTTCGGCGTGAGCGGCACTCTCCGTTCGCGTCCGCCGACGGTGGTCGTAGCGCTGAGGATGCCGGGTCCGAGCTCGCCGCTGATGACTGTGCGAAACGGCCCGGTCGGATCAGAACAGCGGATGGCCGGGCTCGGTGTGCTCGGTACGTCGCAGTTGGCCGGCAGTGTTTCGGGGACGGCGCGGACCATGTAGCCGCTCTGGCCGGTTCTCGGGTTGACGCCACCACAGCGGGTGTCAAGGCCGCCGGCCGGCTCATAGGGGCGGAACGTGTTCTCGGCCGTGACGATCCCGATCCGGCCACCCTGCAGCCGACCGAAGTCGCTGCAACGGAACTCACCGCCATCACGCGGCTTGCCGGAATAGGTCGCCATGCCCCAAGGCAATCCGCCTCGCGGGTCGGGCGCGCGCAGAGGCAAGACCTCGTAGGTGCCGAGTTCGATTGCGATTGGCTTGACGAAGTTGATCGGCGGACCCACCGGCAGCTGAGCGGTTGCCGCCGTCGATGCAACCGCAGCACTGGTTGCCACAACGCCGACAAGCGTTCCAAAACCCCTGATCTGTCTCATCCAACGCCTCCGCGTCGTTTCCCTGCCCCTTGAAATGCACGTTACTGGTCCGGCGGATGGTGAGCGGCAGTCTGCCGCCCACCATCCGCGCGAACGGTCTCAGCAGGTCAGGTCGGTCGGCAGGATCTCGTCGATCGCGATACCGCCGGTCTCACCGACCCAACGGAGCTGCGCCGCCTCATCTGCCGATGACTTGGGCAGGTCCAACCGGTACGTGTTCAGCGACACGGCCGCGCTCGTGAGGACCTCGCCCCCGGCTGTGACGGCTTCGATGGCAGTGACGCCATCGGGAACGAGCCCGTAGAACGTGAGCGTGTCGTCGGCCCGGTCGGGCGCACAGACCGACACACTGATCAGGCGGCCGTTGGCCGCGTTCTCAGGCGTCTGGCAGGAACCGCTATGCGTTCCCGTCGATCTGACGCAAACGCCCTCGTCGGTGGCGGTCACCGCGACCTGATCGTCGGGCCGCGTGATCGTCGCCACGGGGCGGGCGCCCTGACGACGCAGCACCTCGAACTCGGAGCGTGCCTCGGAGGGGAGGGTGGCGCGGTCGACTGCGCCCCTCGCGAGCAAGCTCCGCTCGTCGGGGCGAGTGCTGCTGCCGGCGGACCGCGCCAGCGGCGACGGGCTCACCGCGTCGCCGTAGATTGTGTGGGTCCACGGCGAGTCGTTTCCGGCGTGCAACTGCTCTATCGACCAGATCCACGCCGAGCTGCTCCACGCACGGTCCATTGCGCAGACTCGGCTCTGCACGCTACCGCCGGTCGTCGTCTTCTCACACACGCGAACGGTGCCGGTCCAGGTGCCGGCGTAAATGACATCGTTGGCGATGTAGTCGCCAATCGCCGTGTTGCCGCAGGCGCTCGTGGCCGGCACCGGCCCACTGCAATACCGGTAGGCGGATGCCGTGCTGCTCTGCGCGCCCGCGACCACAAGCGTGAGCGCCATCGTCGCGATCAGCGCGCGACAGGCTGGAACGAGTTTCATGTCAACTCCAATCGAATGCGGCCAAGTTCAGCCGCGATATCAGCGTTAGCGACCCGCGCGCTTGAGGCGCAGCGGGCACGACCTCACAGCGGCCCCGCCCCGGGCCGCCCGAATCACCTCCTCCGAGCACTACTGAACGCATGAACGCGTGGCCTGCCGCGGCCGCGGAGTTCCGCTCGGCCCGGCGGCGCGGACCGTATCGCGGCAGACGGAGGTGAATTCGTGCCGGAGCAGAGAGCCAGGGGCGAGCCTCAGCAAAGGGCGCGCGGTTGGCCGGAGCCACAATTCTGTGACAGCGAAGCGACCGCCCAATCTCCCCCCACTAAACAGCATCTGCTGACTATTGGGGTGAGTAATCGTAAGGACACTCGACACCCCGAGCCGCGCCGCAGCGGGACGGGCTCGTCAGCCGCAGCACCGTCGAGGCACGACGCTTGTCCACGTTCGGCGCTTTGGCGCGCTGACGCTCCCATCGAGGCCCAGTCGCGCGTTGTCAGGCGTCGAGCATCGGCAGCTTGCCCCGACGGAGCGACACCGCGTGAGCGAGGTCATCGAGGTTGAGAGCGGCACGTGCGCGGCGCGATCGGCGATCGTGCGGGCGACACGCAGTACCCACACCATCCCGCGAGCCTGACAGCCCACACCACCAGGGAAGAGGACAGACCCCCCTTCTCGACCTCCGACAGGACGGGCGATCTCGCGGGGAGCGAGGGGCAGGGTCCTGCCCCTGTCTCCTGCTCCGATCGAAGCACGACCTCGTGCAGGGGATGAGTGCAGGAGTCCGCTCGCCGTCGTGCCGAACCGAATCGAAGGGAGGGTCTCGAACGGTCGCCCTCAGAAGCGCAGCGAGGCTGAGACAAGATCGTGTACCGTCGCCTCTTTGGGGCCTAGTCGGAGGGGGCGGCGGGACAGTGTCTGGCAACGTCGAAACTGGTTCGTTGGGCGAGGACCGAGTCCTCGATGATCTCGACGCGCCGCTGCTGGAACTCGATGATGTAGCCCGTAGCCATCAAGGCGGGCCATACTTGCCGCCGCTCCTCGACGGCGCGCGCCTGAGAATCGCCGCCGGGGACTTCGTCGCCGTCTGGGGAAGTCCGCGATCCGGCAAGACGACGTTGCTGCGCATCGCCAGCGGAATTGAGCCTCCTGATCGCGGGACGGTTCGGGTTAGTGGAATCGATCTCGCAACGCTCTCACCGTCCAAGCGCGGAGCTGTCCGTCTCGAGACGGTGGGTCTGGCGGACGCTGGAGGCGCCGACGTGCGCGATCTGAAGCTTGTCGACTATCTGGCACTCCCAGTGGCGCGCCGACTCAGCCGCCGGCAGGCTGTCATACGTGCGCGCGAGACACTGTCGATCGTCGGAATCGAGCACACGGCGGAGCTTCGCTGGTCGATGCTCGACGACGGTCAGCGCGCTCGTGCGGGTCTTGCGCACGCTCTGGTTCGCGGTCCCCGGCTTCTTCTTGTAGACGACGTCACGCGGAACATGGGCGCAGTCGAGGAGGCCGAGATCGTGGGCCTCCTGACCAGACTCGTGCGCGACTCCGGCCTGGCGGTCCTGCTGACCAGTTCGACGCTCAGCGCCGCCGTCGGCGCACACGAGACGTACATCCTCCGTGGGGGCACCCTTGATCCCGTTGACGACTCGTCGCTTCGCGTCGCTCGCATGACCACGCGGGCGTGAAATACCCGACTCGCATGGTTGAGATCGTCGAGCTGACCAAGCACTACGCGTCGCCTGACGGCGAGACTGTCCGCGCGATCGACGGCGTGACGATGAGCGTCGACGCCGGGGAGATCATCGCGCTCTACGGGCCGAGCGGCTCGGGCAAGACGACGCTGCTCAACATCATCGCGGGGCTGATGAGGCCCGATGGCGGCAGGGTCGCGGTTCGCGGTCGGGATGTTACGAACATGCGAGCGCGGGACGCGGACGTCTATCGGCTCACGGAGGTCGGGTTCATCCAGCAGACGCCTGAGTTCGTTGCCGGGAGCGCCATCGACAACGCCGCGTTCAAGCTGCTCGGCAGATATCGATTGCCTAAGGCGCGTGCTGCAGTGGTAGATCTCATGGGCGAGCTTGGTCTCGGCGATCGGCTTCATCACCGCCCGGACGAGCTGTCTGGGGGCGAGCGCCAGCGCGTCATGATCGCGCGAGCGCTCGCGATCAGACCTGCAGTCGTGCTGGCCGACGAACCGACGGGGAATCTGGATCGCAGACGCAGCGGCGAGGTGTTGGCGTTGATCAGACGCCTCAGCCATGACCGCGGCGTAGCGACGATCCTCGTGACCCACGACCCTCTGGCTGCAGAGTACGCAGACCGGGTTCTGGAACTGGTCGACGGACGGGTGCGGCCGTTCCGCACGACCGCGTCGGCGTGAAGCCCTCCAACATCGCGGCCTACTGGTGGCTGCGCGTCAGCAGACGGCTGCGTCAGGAAGTGCTCGCGATCTTCGGAATCGCCATCGGCGTCGCACTGCTCTTCTCCGCACTCGTCGCGAACGCAAGCCTGGTCGGGTCGTTCGACGCAACGATGCGCGCCGTCGTCGGGGAGGCGACCTTCCAGGTCACCGCCCGCGGAGGAACGCTGTCCGACGCGCTCGCACGCGAGATCCCGACGGTCCCCGGCGTCGCAGCCGCCGCGCCCGTTCTTGATAGCCGTGTTGTCGCGCTTGGCCCCGAGGGAGAGCGACCGCTGATGTTGCTCGGAGTGACTGGGGACTTTCGCGGTCTTAACAGCCGCATCACTGAGCGACTCTCTGCCGACTACCTCGAACAGCAACGAGCCATCGGCCTCCCGTCCCCGCTCGCCAACGACCTCGGTCTGACGCTTGGCGCGACCGTCCAGATCTTGGTCAACGGAAAACGGGCTGCCGCACCGCTCGGCACCCAGCTCGATGAGGAGCAGATCGGCGATCTCGTGAACACCCCGATCGTGCTCGCGCCGTTGGCCTATGCGCAGGAGCTTCTCGACAAGCCGGGGCTCATCACGCGCGTCTTCGTTCGTGCCGAAGCTGGCCACGCCGACGACGTGAAGCGGCGACTCGAAATGCTCGGAGGCGCGCAGCTTGAGGTGCGGGCGGCCGATTCCGAAGCAGCGCTCTTCCGATCCGCCTCGGCGCCATCGAGCCAGTCGACCGCGATGTTCGCGGTCTTCAGCGCGATGGTCGGGTTCCTCTTTGCGTTCAGCGCCGTCCTGCTGACAGTGCCTGCCCGACGCGACTATCTCTCGCAGCTGCTGAGAGAGGGCTACGGACCTCGAACGGCTGCTTTCGTCATGCTGTTCGACGCGCTGGTGCTCGGCGTGATCGCGTCGATCCTGGGCATCGTTATCGGTGGTCACGTCGCCCGTCACGTATTCGGCGAGGTGCCCTCGTTCCTTTCGATGGCATTCACGTTCGGCAGCAGACGCGTGGTGCCGGTCGAATCCGTTCTGCTGGCTGCTGCCGGCGGCGTCGTCGCGAGCTGTTCGGCGGTACTGCTGCCGACCGCCGGCGCGATCCGTCGGACGCACCTGAGCGGCGAGCAACCGTCCATGCTCACCAGGCTCATCAGCGGTGTGCCCCGATGGGTCGTCCCGATCGCGGGGCTTGCGTTCCTCTTCGTCGGGATTGTCGTGATCGCCATCGCACCGCAGTCTGCGGCTCCGGCGATCGCGGGACTGGTGTGCCTCACCGCGGCGATGCTGCTTCTGCTGCCAACGCTCTTGCGCGCGGCGGTCGCGGGTCTGGACCTTTTGACGGCGCGGATCCGGAGCGTTGTGCCCTACATCGCGACCGACGACATGCGGTACGGCTCAACGGTCCTGCGGTCGATCGCCGTGGTCGCGACGGGCGCCGTCGCCGTGTTCGGAAGCGTTGCGCTCCAAGGGTCGCACGGGAACCTGCAGGACGGACTCGACGGTACCGCTGCAGACCTGGCAGGCGCAGCTCCAGCTTGGATCGTCGCGCCGGGAGCACCGAACCTTCTCGCCACCGAACGATTCGATCCTCCAAGAGTCCGTCGAACATCGGGGGTGGCGTCGGTCGAGGCGTATCGCGGCAGCTTTCTCGACATCAAGGACCGGCGCGTCTGGGTGTTTGGAACGCCCGCGTCCTCGCCGCTGCCGGTCCCGCGAGGCCAGACCGCGGCCGCCGACGAAGAACTTGATCGGAGACTGCGCAGCGGTCGCTGGGCGGTCGCATCCGAGGCGGTCGCGCGGGAGAACGGTTGGAAGATCGGCGAGCCGTTCACTCTGCCCTCGCCCGTGCCGACGACGTTCCGACTGGCGGCGACCTCGACGAACATGGGATGGCCCCCCGGCGCGATCGTGATCAGCGCGGACAGCTTCGCGGAAGCGTGGGGCTCGTCCGCCGTCAGCGCGTTGAACGTGACGCCGGCGACTGGGACGACCGCTCGCGAAGCAGGCGATGCCGTTGTCAACGCACTCGGGAGCGACGCGAACCTCATCGTGAAGACCGCGCCCGATCGAGAAGCCGAACTCGACGCCGGCAGTCGGCAAGGCTTAGCTGCGCTGACGAACATCGCCTGGATGGTGAACATCTCCGCTGTCCTTGCGATGGCGGCGGCGATGGCGGGCATGCTTTGGCAGCGACGCCCGGAGCTCGCGTCGATCAAACGAGAGGGCTACAGCGCCCGTGAGGTGTGGCTGGGCCTGCTCCTTCAGACCGCACTCCTGACTGGAACAGGCTGCTTCGCCGGCGCCGCATTCGGGCTGCTCGGCCAGAGCCTCCTCTCTCGCGCCCTGAGCAGAGTCACAGGCTTCCCCGTCGCAGACGGAGTCGCGTGGCCGATCGCGGGTCTGACGGCGCTGACGATCACGGTTGCCGCGGTGCTGGTCGTCGGTGTGTTCGGGTACCGGGTCGCCAAGGTGGACCCTGGGGAGACCTCAACGGGGATGAACGCACAACCCGCCCGCGGAACCCGATGAGATCATCTATCGCTGGGAATGGCCGACCCCCTTCCGCTCGATCGAGCACAGCTCGCAGCCCTTGCGCGCGCAGCCGCCATTCAGCTCGCGGGCGGACTGCACGCGGTGTCGGCCGAGGTGAAGAGGTGGCGGCAACTCGCCGCTGCAATCCCTGATCCTCTCCTCCGCCTCGACGCGTTGAACGCGCTCGACAACAAGCGCGGTCACACAGACGGCGCGGCGATGTTCTGGACCCTGCCGTCGTGTCGCGACAAGCGCCTCCTGCGCGCGCTGGTCACCTACGAGATCCTCCAGGACTACCTTGACGGCGTCAGCGAGCGCGGCGCCGCCGTGGAGGCAGGCAGCGGGCCGCAGCTCTACCAGGCCTTGGGCGATGCGCTCAACCCTGATCGTCCTCCCGCCGACTACTACCGCGACCACCCGTGGAGAGCAGACGGCGGTTACCTGCTGGGCCTCGTCGAGAGCGTCCGAGCCGACTCCGTCCAGCTCCCGTCGTTCCCGGCGATCCGCCCCGCACTGGAGCAAGAGATCTCGCGCTCCGCGGTCCTTGACCTCAACCACATCATCGTGCCGACGCACCGCGATGGCGCACTCCGCGCATGGGCCGAGCTGGAGTTCCCGGACGCGCAATGGGGTCTGCGCTGGTACGAGCTGACCGCGGCCGCTAGCGGGTGGATCACAACCCACGCCCTGTTCGCGCTGGCCGCCGAGCTACACGTCACCGCCGCCGACGTCGCGGCGACCTACGACGCGTACTGGCCGTGGTACGCGGTGTCGCTCACGATGATTGATTCCTTCGTGGACCAGGCCGCTGACCTCGCGGCTGGCGACCACAGCTACTTCGGTCACTACGAGAGCGCGGCCGACGGCGTGATGCGCCTGGCGCTGCACCTCGAGCGCGCGGCCGCGGCCGTTCGCCGTCTGCCGGGCGGAGAGCGGCACGCCGTCCTTCTCGGCTGCATGATCGCGCTCTACCTCAGCAAGGACAGCGCTCGTACCGGCGAGCTGACCGCCGCGGTCAAACAGCTGCGGCGATCGAGCGGAACGCTTGCACACGTTCTTCTTCCGGTGCTGCGGACCTGGCGGATCTGCAACTCGCAGGCGGCGACGACTTAGTCAAGAAGGAGGAGCGTCGAACGCGAGGTGCTGGTAGCCTACGGCCTCGTTCATCTGGCGTCGCCGTGGGCGGCGCGTTCGGATAGAGCGGGGAACGAGGGTGCGGGAAGCGGATCGGGGGCGCGATGTACAGCAACCTGTTGCTCGGGGAGGCGATCGGACGCCGGACCTACGGGTACGAGCTGGTAAGCCGCCTGAGAGCGGTCAACGAGTTGTTTGGACTGACGGAGTCGTCCGTCTACTCGTGCATCAATCAGCTGGAGAAGAGAAGACTGCTCGAGACCATAGAGGAGAGAACCGGGCCGGAGCACTGGAAATGGCGCAAACGAATCCAGGCGACCGACAGAGGTGTCGAGTACTACCGCTCCTGGATGGAATCGCCCGAACGACGACGCCCGATCCGCGAGAGCATCCACATGCAGATGCTCGTCGCTACCGACGACGACATCCCAGTACTCATCAAGACGCTCGACCAGCTGATCGACGACTGTGAGAAGCAGATCGCCAACGTGTTCGAGTTGACCAAGGAGATGGCGGCGACCGACGCCGTCAGAAACGAGTTCGCCGTCCCACTGGTCCGTCGCGCTTTTCTCGGCACGCTGGCGACCGATCTGGAATGGGCGCAGATGTCGCGGGCCGAACTCGCGGAGCGTGCAATCGCCCTCGGCGGCCAGCGCAACGGCGACTCGGAGTAGACCGGGCGCGACGACGGCGATCATGCTCCTCAGCCTCGAACGGGCGACGACGCACCGAGCACTCGATACGGAGTCGGGCCAAGGGGTGGTCGATGTCACCCTCGCCGTCGACCGCGGCGGGTTCGTGGGTGTGTGGGGCGTTCGGCGCTCCGGCAAGACGGCCCTCCTCCGACTCGCGGCGGGACTCGAACGCCCCAGTGATGGCTCGGTGAGGATCGATGGTCGGGATACATCAGGAATGTCCGAAGCCGAGCGAGGCCGACTCCGGCTGACGACGATCGGACTCGTCGACCAAACGGAGCCGCACAACCGCGAGGTCGCGCTCGAAGACCTCGTCGCGCTCCCGATGCTGTCCGCAACGCGCCGTCGAGAAGCCCACAGGCGAGCGCTGGAGGTGTTGAGCTACGTAGATCTCGGCGACCGTGCCAAGGTCCGCTGGTGCGAGCTGTCGAGTTCGGAACGGACGCTTGCCCGAACCGCACGTGCGATCGTGCGACGGCCAGCGCTTCTGCTCGTCGACGAGCCAGCGCTCGACCTCGGCGCCCTTCAAGAGGAGCGCGTCGTGCAGCTTCTGCGGAGACTGGTCCAAGAGCTTGGGGTAGGCGTTCTCATGGCATCGGCATCGATGTCGGCCCTCCACCCCGCGAGACAGCTGTTCGTCTTGAATGAAGGCCGGCTGACGGTCTTGAACAGCCGGACCGGGGGCACGATCGTTCCGTTCCCCGCCTCGAACTAGCCTCGCCCTCGCCCGTCAAATATGGTGAATACCCGGCATTAGGTGCTTGCCGGGAGCGTCGTCGCAGCCCTAGCGTGCGGAGCGCAGAGCGTTGTTCGTTCCTCTCTCTGCGAGACGGTCATGACCCACGTGCATCCAACAGCCCAGCTCGATCTTGTGCATCCGATCGCACTGGTGCGGTTCGGATGCGATTTGCCAGGTGATCGGGCTGCAGCGGCTCGGGCAGATCATCATCTCGCGGTCCCGGCTTCTACCCCTCGCCGGGACCGCGAGCGTGGGTCGAAGTGTGCTTTCAGACTTCGTCCGAGCCGAGCGGCGTATCCCACTCCCAATCGGGTCGACGTACGCTCCAGCGCGAAGGTGCGCCTGTTATGGACCCGGACGATGTGCAGCCTCGGCCAACCGTCCGCTGCTCCCCCCGGTAGCGCTGACGGTGGTCGAGGCTGCATCCCCTCTTCGACACAACAGTCGAGCGCGGCTTGACGAAGTCGGAGGTCTTCAGCGACGGAGCGGCCGGTCTCGGCTTTGTCACGATCGTGGATGGCATCCGGAAGCTCGACGTCGAGATCGTCAGGGGCTTGCTCGAACCAACGGCAGACGTCGGCCGCGGGATGGAGCAGCCAGTAGTCGACGTCGCAAGCGAGACGGTCGATGACCTCGCCGCGATCCTTGAGTCCGTAGCGCGTCAGGCCCTCGCGCTGCACCGGGCCGTGCTCGCGATCAGAGGAAGACACGGCCGTGAACCGTTGCAGCTGAACCTGAAACGCATGCAGTCCGCCGCTGCCGCGGAGCTGGCAACAGGAGTGCACTCCCCCGATCGGGCGGTTCTGCTCGCCAGCTACTTGCCGTTCTCGGTCGGGAGTCCGGCTCTCGCGGCGGCGCTCCGCACTACGGAATGCGCCTACGAGTGGGAGGGTCTGACGCTCGGCGAGGTCTTGGCCGCTTTCCGCGATTCCGACCACCACCGTGCTGCCGTCGTCCTCGGTGCTGCCGCGCTACATCCAGCGACGCAATGGATCGAGTGCGATCGGCAGCAGCTTCGAGCGCTCGCAGTGGCGCTTGAGCGGCAAGCGGAGGGCTGAAGCATTCCGTCGGTGCTTCGCGCTGGCGGCGACGCTGCGCTCGTCGCGATCGCCAGAGCGCTCGACCACAGGCAGCGACGGTTGATCTTTGCGCACCTTGAGCGACATGGCGAAAGCAGCCCTCTCGATGTGGCCGAGGCGTCGGGCGCCAGCCTTTCGAACATCAGCTACCACGTGAGGGTCCTCCACCGGGCGGGGGTACTTCGACGCACCAGACGAGTTCAACGTCGCGGTGCCATACAGAACTTCTACGTGTTGGACGAGGATGCCGTCAGATACCTGGAAGCGTTGCGTAGGGTGAGCCCTGGGTCGACGCCCCCCTCCGGCGAACCGGCGGATGACTGGGGGACTCTTCTCCGGGAACGCCGAGAGAAGCTCGATCTCCAACTAGATGACGTGGCCAACGTCGTCGGGGTGACGCCTTCGGTCCTCGCGATGATCGAAGCTGGACGTGCTCAGCCTGCGCTGCAAACGCTGCGTAAGCTCGCCCAGCTTCTCGGGCTTCAGCTCAGATTGGAACACCACGGCGGCACGGACGACGCGCCTGGTGGCGTCTAGCCGATCAGCTAGCCCCGGTGTCGCGCTGGCTGAGCGTCAGCAGCCACGCGAAGATCGGCCTAGAACCGGCGTGATCAGGCCGATTCCGCGATAGCTTGGAGTCGAGGGTCGGCTAGCGCCGGCGTTCCGGACAAGGGGAGAAGCACGTCGTGAAACCGCGTTTTCAGATTATCGCAATGCTCGCTGCAGCTGCCGCGCTGGGGGTCGCGCCGGCAGCGTCAGCTGCGAAGACCGTCAGACTGAATGCCAGCGCGAGACTGACGCGATTCAGCAACAAGGACGGCATTGACAGCTTCAGAGGGAGCGCTACCGGCACCTTGCCGGGAGCGGTGACCGCGCGGCTCCGTCTCAGGCTCAGATCGGTCACGGGCAGCGTGACCTTCCACCCCCGCGGTGGATCGATCCGCCTCAGAGTCAACGGAAGACCGAGCAGCCTCAGCTCACTCACCGGGGTCATGACCGTCATCGGCGGGACGGGACGCTTCGCAAACGCGAGCGGCACCGCCGGGTTCAATGCGACGCTCGACCGGAGTACTTGGAAGGCGAACGTCACCGCAGCCGGTGTCCTCACCTACTGACCTCTCGCGGCGCCTGGTCTGTGCGCTCGCTGCGGCTCTCTGGATCGCCGTCCTCGCTACGTTCGCGGCGTCTATCGCGACAGGCCGTCCGGCAGCCAGCCTGACGGTCGAGCTCGGGGCCGACGCGCGGCTTGCACAACCGACCCAGGTGCGCCTCCACATCCAGATCGACCGCCGCGTCGCGGCCGTGGCACGAACGCTGCGCGTTCACTATCCCCGTGGCCTTGATCTGATCGGCTCGGGACTTGGTCTCGCCGAGTGCCGCCTTGAGCGGACGACGTTCGCGGAGGTCTTCATCGCCAACCCGCATCGGCTCGGCGGGTGCCCGCAGAACGCGGTGATCGCCACCGGGACGGTGGTCGGCGAAGTGCGGCTGGACCCGCTGACGATAGGGGAGGTCGGGACCTTCACGCTGATGACCGGGCCGTTCGGGGACGACGGGCTGGAACTCGTCGGCCTCGTCGAAGGCATCAACCCATTCGGTGCGCTTCTCGCCTACCAGGGCGAACTGCGAGAAGCGGGCGGCCGATACGGCGGGACGATTGAGATGAGACTGCCCTGGATCCCGATACTGCCGTACGACACCGCCGACGTCGCGCTGCTCGACATCGAGGCGACGATCGGCAGCACAGACATCATCTACGCTCGCGAAGGCGTTCGCGGAGTCGTGCAACGCTGGCGCCCGGAGGGGCCGCGGCTTCCTACGAAATGCGCTTCAGGCGGGATGCCGTTCGAGGTGGAGATCGACTTCTCGGACGGCAGCAGAACACGCGCGAGAGCGAAGGCGCGCTGTCCTTTGCCCAGCCGGTGAGTGCGCGCTAGAGCTGTAGGTTCTGACAAGCCTGTGGCGCAGCGAGCCGAGGTGCTCGACGAGGGTCGCCGCGCGCGGCGACCGCGAAGTAAAGCGACAACATCTCCTCGCCCCATCTGGGAAATCGCCACGCGACCAGCAGGCCGATGCCAACCCAGAACGGCAGCTCCGACCCGGCCAGCGTCCGTACGACCTCCATGCCAGCAGCGTATGGGTCCGACCTGCCACATTCCTAACGCCAGACATCAGCGGTCTTGCTGAAGATCGCTGCAAAGAAGACGGCGGCTCGGCCGTTCGCAGCCTGTCGCGCGTGGCTCTGACTGTCACAAAGGCACGTACCTGCACATTGAACTCGGCCGCTGAGGTGAACCCGTCCTGCGCGAGGTTGGCCTTGCACGAGAAGCGAAGCGTGCGGGATGTCGTAGTCGGCACACGCGCAGTGAAACGGCCGGCTCTGTCGGTGGTCACTTTGCCCGACGGCTTGCAGGCAGCGCCCCGCGCGCCGCGCCGCGGGACCAGCCGCCGCGCGTCGACCTGCAGCGTCGCACCGGCGATCGCTCTGTCGTTCTCATCGACCAGGCGACCGCGCACGTCGAGGCGCAACCGCTGCTGCAGCACAAGCCGCCCAGGCACTGAAAGAGCACGAGCGAGAAGACGACATCCGAGTCAAGCCCCCCGCTGGCCTCCGACGATGACGTCCTGGACGGCGTCCTTGCGCTCGCCCACCGCGTCGGCCCGGCGAAGCTCACGCTCGCCGCCGCGGCCCGGGAGGTCGGCCTCTCCCCCGCCACGCTGATCCAGCGCTACGGCACCAAGCACGCGTTGCTGCTCGCCGCCGACCGCCGCGGCGTGGAGCTGTGGGTCACCCCGGTCGAGGAAGCCGAGCACCCCTCGCCGCTTGGACCGGGTCGTCGAGGGCCTGGTCGGCGCCGTCGACCCGGACATGACCCCGGAAGCGATGGCCAACTCGGTGGCCATGCTGCAGCTCGATCTCGTCGAACCCGACTTCCACGCGGAGACACTGCGCGGAGCCCGGCGGCTGCGCGCCGCCCTCCAGCGCCATCTGCTGGCGGCGTCAGACGCCGGCGAGCTGCGCAACGACATCGACATCGCCGCGCTCGCCAAGCTCGTCGAGACCACCTACCACGGCGCGATGATCGGCTGGGCACTGCACCGCGAGGGCTCCCTCCCCGCCTGGATGCGCCAGCAGATCGAGGCGGTTCTCGCGCCGCTGCGGGCCTAGACAGGACGGAGCGGCCGGGTGATCCGAGCGCCCGGTGAAGGGTGGCCGGCGACGCCGCGCGGGGTGCGTGGTTGCCAGGCGGTTGCCCGGCCGCCCGCGACGGCACGGAACTTGCCGCGACCGTCACGCCCGCGCCGGTCGCCAATCACGAAAGAACGACCGCCCCAGAGGGCGGTCGCGAGACTTCGATATAGCGGGGGCGGGTTCTTGACGCATATCCCCGACCAGGCCTACCAGTTCGTCGAGGTGCGGAAACTGAGTTAGACCGGCAGTTGACGACGCCGGGCACCTGTCGCGATTCGCTCAGCCGGGCTCGGTCGTGCGTGCCGCTTCTTCGCTTTCGGTCGTGGCGGCCCAACTGCCGAGGAGCTGGAGCGCGTCTGCGCTAGGGGAGCCGGGCTCGGGGGTGTAGGTGATGAGGGTCAGGCCGGGGTCGGCGGTGAGTTCGAGGCGGTTGTAGCTGAGGGTGAGGTCACCGACGACGGGATGGTGGAACTGCTTGGAGCCTGTGTCGTGAAAGCGGACGTTGTGCGCGGCCCAGCGGGTACGGAACTCGTCGCTCTGGGTCGCGAGTTTGCCGACGAGGTCGGAGAGGTCGCGGTCGTGAGGGTCGCGGCCGGCGGCTGCGCGGAGGATCGCGACGGTCTCGGTCGCGACGCGCTCCCAGTCGCCGTAGGCGTCGATCGCGCGTGGGTCGAGGAAGACGTAGCGGGCGGCGTTGACGGGCCGCTCGGGTGCGGCGTACAGCTCGGAGAAGAGTGCGCGGCCGAGCTGGTTTGAGGCGAGGTGGTCGAGGCGTTGGTTGCCGACGATCGCGGCGGCGCCGGTGATCGCGTCGAGGCTCCACTGCACCTCAGGCCGCACGCTCGGCTTGGCGGTGCGGCGGCGACGTGGCGCGGCGGCGGCTGCGGGTTGCGCGGCGCGGGCGAGGTCGAAGAGATGCGCGCGCTCGGCGTCATCGAGGTGGAGTGCCCCGGCGAGCGCGTGCAGGACGCCGTCGGAGACGCCGCTGATCTCGCCGCGCTCCAGCCGGGTGTAGTAGGGCGTGCTGACACCGGCGAGCACGGCGACCTCCTCGCGGCGCAGGCCGGGGACGCGGCGGGCGCCGTAGGAGGCCAGTCCCGCCTGCTGGGGAGTGATGCGGGCGCGGCGGGAGGTGAGGAATTCGCGGATCTCTCTTCTGGTCTCCACGTCGTTGAGCCTAGCCACGGCGCCGCGCGTCTGGGTGACCCTGTCGGTATCTGTCAGAACAGGGTCTCTCAGCTTCTGCGAAGCGGTGGTTCACTCGATCGCATGACTTCGAACAGAACATGGTTCATCACCGGAGCGGGGCGCGGCATGGGCGTCGACTTCGCGAAAGCCGCGCTCGCGGCCGGCAACAACGTCGTCGCGACCGGCCGCAACCCTGACGCCGTCGCGAGCGCGCTCGGCGCCGCCGACAACCTGCTGGTCGTGAAGCTCGACGTGACGAGCGCGCAGGACGCGGAGGCGGCGGTCGCGGCGGCCGTCGAGCGCTTCAGAACGCTCGACGTGCTCGTCAACAACGCGGCGAGCTTCTATGCGGGCTTCTTCGAGGAGCTGACGCCGGAGCAGATGGAGCGGCAGCTCGCGGTGACGTTGTTCGGCCCGATGAACGTCACCCGCGCGGTGCTGCCCGTGATGCGGCGGCAGCGCTCCGGGCATGTCGTGACGATCTCCTCCTCGGCCGGCTTCGCCGGGTTCGAGTACGGCACCGCCTACGCCGCGTCGAAGTTCGGCGTCGATGGCTGGATGGAGTCGCTCGCCCCGGAGATCGAGCCGTTCGGGATTCACACCACGGTCGTCAATCCCGGGTTCTTCCGCACCGAGCTGCTGACGAAGGAGTCGACCAACTACGCCCCTGCGACGATCGACGACTACGCCGAGCGCAACGCCGCACAACACGAGTTCTGGGACGGCATGAACGGAAGACAGGGCGGCGACCCCGCCAAGCTCGCCCAGGCGCTCGTGACGATCACCGAGCTGGAGCAGCCACCGTTCCGATTCGTCGCTGGCGCCGACGCGATCGAGCAGGCCGAGCAGAAGCTCGCCGAGCGCCGGCAACAGATCGACGCCCACCGCGACCTGTCGTCGTCGCTGGCGATCGCCGAGGAGGCGACAGCATGAAGCACGTATCTCTCAACGGCCTCGAGGTCTCGCGCCTCGGACTCGGCACGATGGCGATGTCCGGCCTCTACCTCGATCCTGCCAGCAGCGAGGCGGAGTCGATCCGCACGATCCATCGAGCGCTCGACCTCGGCGTCACCCATCTCGACACCGCCGAGATCTACGGCCCCTTCGCCAACGAGGAACTCGTCGCCCGCGCCATCAACGGCCGCCGCGACGAGGTCGTGCTCGCGACGAAGTTCGGCCTCGTCTCCCACGCCGGGGACGGCCCCGGGGCGCTCGACAGCAGCCCCGCGAACATCCGCACCGCGGTCGAAGGCTCGCTCAAGCGCCTGGGCACCGACCACATCGACCTCTACTACCAGCACCGCGTCGACCCGAACACGCCGATCGAGGAGACCGTCGGCACGCTCGCCGAGCTGGTCGCCGAGGGCAAGGTGCTGCACATCGGCCTCTCCGAGGCCGGCCCGCAGACGATCCGTCGCGCACACGCCGTGCACCCGATCGCCGCGTTGCAGACCGAGTACTCGCTGTGGACCCGCGATCCCGAGGAGGAGCTGCTGCCGCTGCTGCGCGAGCTGGGGATCGGGTTCGTGCCCTACTCGCCGCTCGGGCACGGCTTCCTCACCGGCAGCATCAGATCGCCTGAGGACCTCGCAGACGACGACTGGCGCAAGACCAACCCGCGCTTCACGCCCGGCAACTTCGAGAAGAACCTCCGCATCGTCTCGGAGGTCATGATCGTCGCCGCCCAGCTCGACGCGACTCCAGCCCAGGTAGCGCTCGCGTGGCTGCTGGCGCAGGGCGACGACATCGCCCCGATCCCCGGCACCAAGCGCGTCGCACGCGTCGAGGAGAACGTCGCCGCCGACACGATCGTGCTCAGCGCCGAGCAGCTCGGACAACTCAACGACCTCACACCCGCGACGGGCGAGCGCCACGAGCCGGCGATCATGGCCTCAGTCGATCGGTGAGGAGGGACGCATTCCGGTCCTGAACGACCCGCACCAGCACGACGACGAACGCGCGTCGCAGGTGCATCCACCAGGCGGGTTCTTGACGCATCCCCGACCACCGGGGCTACCGCTTCGTCGAGGTGCGGAAGCTGCCGTGAGGCGGGTTGCCGTTCGAACCGGCGACTAGAGGATCCCCTCCCGGGCGGCCACGTGGATGGTCGGCACAGTCGGCTGGAAGCCGAGCTCGCGCGCGAGCGATCCGTCCATGCGGCCTGACCAAGGGTTCGTCAGCGGCTCGGACGACCCCTCGATTGAGTCGCCGGCGAACTGGGCCATCTCGTAGACGGTCACCGGCGCGTCGTCGGTGACGTTGACCAAGCGGCCGTCCATCGCCCCGGTCAGCGCGAGGCGAACGGCGATCGCGACGTCACGGTGATGAGCCACGGAGTACGCCTGAGCGGGATGCATCCCGAACCGCGGGGCCAGCGCCGGGATGGACCCGAGGTGCCCGTCGCCGTCACCGTAGACGAACGGGAGACGCAGGATCGCCCACGTCAAGCCGCTATCCCGCAGCAGCGTCTCAGCGGCGAGCTTGCTCGCCGGGTAGGCAGCCGTCGGCGTGGCAGTGTCGCCCTCGCGGCTTGGACGCGGAGCGTCAGCGTCATACACGTTGCCGGTGCTGGCCATCACGAAGCGGGCCCGCGGCGCATGGGCCTTGACGGCGTCGACCAGGTGGCGAGTGCCGTCGCGGTTCGCCCGCCAGATGGCGTCCTCGTCATCTGTGCGGAAGAGCGCGGCGAGATGTACGACCGCCTCGATGCCGTCCACCGCCTTCCGCAGCGAGCCGGGATCGCCGAGGTCGCCGCGCACGCCGGTCGTGCCGGCCGGAAGCGCGACGTCACCGCGGACCAGCGCCCGGCAGTCGAAGCCGGCCTCAGCCAGGCGCGGCAGCAGGCGCGAGCCGACGAGGCCAGTGGCCCCGGTGACCAGAATCGCAGGCAAAATCGTCTCCTTGATTGATCGTCAGTAGAACTGACGATCAGCGTAGCAGTACAATCGTCGCATGACCAGCGAAGCGGACTTGGGGCCGCGTCTGAGCCGCCGACTCGCTTACCTGCTCAAGCGCGCCATGGTGGACCTCGACACCCTGCATGAGCAGCACCTCAGGCCATTCGGCATCACGGCCCGCGAGCTTGCGGTGCTCCTGTTCCTCGACGGCCGGGAGCCCGAATCCCAGCAGCAGGCGGCCGCGCACCTTGGCGTCGACCGCACGACGATGGTCGGCCTCCTCGACGCGCTCGAGGGCAAGGACCTGGTCGCCCGCCGTCCGGACGTCGAGGACCGGCGCCGCAACGTCATCGTGCTCACAGACACCGGCCAAGCGACGCTCCGAAAGGCGATGCGCGCGAGCGACGCGGCCGAACGACAGCTGCTCGCCGAGCTTGACGACCGCGAGGCCGCTCAGCTGCGCGAGCTGCTCAAGCGCGTCACCTCCGGACGCGCGTAGAGAGAATGCACGGGACGCGCCGCTCCAGACGAGCTACCGCCGCGCGATCCCTACGGCAGACCGATCATCCGGGCTGAACCACTCGAATCGCGACTGATCGCCTGGATCCGTTCGCCGGTACTTCAGAGGAACGCAGTCCTACCCGGCACCGCGACAAGCGCGGTGCCGGAGGCGGTACCGGCGGGGGTCAACCCCGCGATCGCCACGGCATCGAGATACGCGTCCGTGCGGCGTTCTGCCGCGGCCGTCGCAGATCCGTCTTTAAGGCGGCTTCTGAACACCATCCTGCGACCGGGTACCGGTTCGTGGCGGTGCGAAATCTCAGCTGACGACTTCGGCCTCGCCGGCTCGATCGGGTGCGCCTCACATCAGGTTCGGTGTGTGCATCTCGGAGAGGGGCGGCGGGCGATGTTGGCGTCGAAGAGCGCTGACGGCGGATGCGATTGCGCTCCACCGTCACCATCAACTCGCGCACGGCGCGGGAGCCCTCGGACAGCGCAGCCGGGCGCACCGATCCGGCGGCCATGATCGTCAGACCCTCTGTCAGCAGCGGGCTCAGGCCCAACAGGTCTGTCAGCAGCCTGGCGGCGCGCGCCGATCAGCGGCCGCTTCGTGAAGACCTTCCTGCCACCGGGCGATCGTCTCGGCGGTCACCTTGAACGGCCGCTGTCCCCGGACCGTAGCGGGGGATCGCCGCTCCCAGGATGCACGCGCTCTGAATGCGACGGCATTTGCCTGCCACCGTGGCGTTCGCCGCAGTGCACCCGATCCCGCTTTGGAGCCATGCCCATGCCCCGCACGAAACCCGACATCACCGTTCCCAACCTCACCGGCAGGCTCGCCCTCGTCACCGGCGCCAGCGACGGCCTCGGGTTCGCCCTCGCTGGGCGCCTGGCGCGCGCCGGCGCCGAGGTGCTGATGCCGGTCCGCAACGCCGAGAAGGGCGAGGCCGCCGCGGCGCGCATCCGACAGGCGAACCCGTCCGCTCAGATCCGCACGCGCAGGCTCGACCTGTCGTCGCTGGAGTCGGTCGCCGCCCTGGCCGACGAGCTGCAATCGGAGGGCCGGCCGATTCACATCCTCGTCAACAACGCGGGCATCATGACGCCGCCCAGGCGTGAGGAGAGCGCGGACGGCTTCGAGCTGCAGTTCGCCACCAACCACCTCGGCCACTTCGCGCTCACGGCGCATCTCCTCCCGCTCCTGCGGGAGGGCGGGGCGCGGGTGACGACCCAGTCGAGCGTCGCGGCGAGATCCCACGGGGTCCACTTCGACGATCTCCAGTGGACCAGGAGCTACGACCGGAACAAGGCGTACGCCAGCTCGAAGATCGCCGTGTCGCTGTTCGGCATGGAGCTGCACCGCCGCAGCGTCGCCGACGGGTGGGGCATCGTCAGCAATGTCTCGCATCCGGGCATCACCGCCACCAACCTGCTCGCGTCACACCCCGAGATGGGTCGTCCCAGAGACACGCTGGCGGTGCGCTTCATCCGCTTCGCCGCCAGTACGCACCTGCCGATCGCGCAGACCGTCGACGACGGGATCCTGCCAGCGCTGTTCGCGGCGACGAGCCCCGAGGCGCAGGGCGGGAGGTTCTACGGTCCCCGAGGCTTCCAGCGGATGACCGGCGCGCCCGCGGAGCAGGAGCCGTATCGGTACGTCGCCGACGAGGACGCGGCGAGACGCGTCTGGACGATCTCCGAGCAGCTCGCCGGCGTCCGCTTCCCGGACTAGATGGGTGACGCCACGACCTGCACGGCCATCTGCACGCGCCCCGCGGCGCCGGATCGTCACCCGCCGAACCGGCAAAGGGGATCCTCCCTGCCCTGTCTCGGCGCGCGGCGCCCGGCATGCACGATGCACGCGCATCTGACCACGACCGCCGTGGGATCAACCATCTAGGCGCGTCCACCGGGATCGCCGATCCCTGGCTACCGACCTCCAACTGACCCATACTGAACGGATGCAACGAGCCGATCTGGCCGACTTCCTCCGCCGCCGCCGCGAGGCGCTCAGGCCCGAGGACATCGGCCTCCTTGCCGGCGCGCGCCGGCGCACGCGCGGCCTGCGCCGCGAGGAGGTGGCATTGCTGGCGGACATGTCGACCGACTACTACACGCGGATGGAGCAGGGGCGCGGGTCGCAGCCGTCGCAGCAGATGCTGGCGTCGATCGCGCGCGCCCTGCGCCTCAACCAGGACGAACGCGACCACCTCTTCCGGCTCGCGGGCCACACTGCGCCGGCCCGCACGCGTGCGTCGGACCACGTCAGCCCCGCGCTGATGCGCGTGCTCGACCGGCTCGACGCGCCAGCCCAGGTGATGTCCTACCTCGGCGACACGCTCGTGCAGAACGCGCTGGCGATCGCGCTGCTCGGGAGACAGACGCACCACACGGGCCCGGCGCGCAGCGGCGGCTACCGCTGGTTCACAGATCCGCGCGAGCGGACGATCTACCCGCCCGAGGACCAGGACAGGCACGCCCGCGTCCTCGTCTCCGGCCTCCGCGCGATGATGTCCCGCTACCCCGGCGACGCCCGCGCCGAGGAGCTCGTGGAGCTCCTCACCCGCGAAAGCCCGGAGTTCGTCGAGCTGTGGGCCGAGCACGAGATCCACATCCGCCGCGAGGCGCGCAAGCGCCTCGTCCACCCCACGGTCGGCGTCCTCGAACTCGACTGCCAGATACTGATCGCCGAGGAGAACGGCCAGTCGCTGCTCGTCTACACCGCGACGCCGGGCACCGAGTCCTACGACAAGCTGCAGCTGCTTGCGGTCCTCGGCTCGCAGCGCTTCGACGACCGGACCGCCGAGGCCGCGGCCGAGTCGGCGCGCACGACCACCTCGTAGCGCGCCTCGGCCCTCTCACGCGCGCGCCGTCACGGACATCGCGTCGCGGATGCGACGGACGGCGGCAGGCGGCGTGCCGAGCGGCCAGAGCACGAGCAGCGGGAGCGTGACCTTCGCCTGGAGCGGGACCTCGACGACGCCGTCCAGCGGCGGCACACCAGCAGGCGTGAGCGCGACGGCATTGCGGGCGGGGACCTCGACGAGTGCGGAGGCGATCCCGGTGACCCGCGCCTCGACCGGCTCGACGCGCGCTCCTGCGGCGGCCAGGCGTTCGAGCAGCAGGTCGGTGAACGCGGTTCCCCGCGGGCTCCAGGTCAACAACCGCTCGCCGTCGAGCTCGGCCAGCGCGATCGGCCCGCCGCCGGTCAGCCGGTGTCCGGCCGGCACCCACAGCGTGGTCGGCGTCGGGCGCAGGGGCGCGCTGTCGATATCGGGCTCGCTGCCGCTCGTGCGCGCGAGCACGACGTCGAGGTCCCGATCGCGCAGCATCCGGCGCACGTCTCGCGGGCGGACCTCCACCAGCGCGACCGAGACGTCGGGCGCACCGTCGCGCAGCGCGGCGACCGCCTCCTGCGCGTCGCGCGGACCGATCGCCGGCGAGACCCCAACGCGGACGGTTCCCTGCAGTCCGCGGCCGATCTCCCGCGCAGCCTCGAAGGCGCCGTCCGCGGCGGCCAGCGCGGCGCGACCGCGCTCCAGCAGCGCGCTGCCGGCGGGCGTGAGCCTGACCTCGCGCGTCGTGCGCTCGACGAGCTGCACGCCGAGCTCGCGCTCGAGCTGCGCGACCGTCTTGGAAACCGCCTGCTGACCGACGAACAGACGCTCCGCCGCGCGCGTGAAGCTCAGCTCCTCCGCGAGCGCGATGAACGTCCGCAGTTGGCGCAACTCGGTCACCGCGCAGACGATAGCCGGCGCGATCACGCCGATCGGGCGTGACGACACGCCTGCCCGGCGTTTCACTTCACGCCGGCCGGCGAGCAGCATAGAGGTGGTCGTCTCCAAAACAATCGAAAGGCAGCACCATGATCACCCGCCACCTCGGCAGCACCGGCCCGCGGGTGTCCGCGATCGGGCTCGGCGCGATGGGCATGTCGGACCTCTACGGCCCCAGCGACGAGGGCGAGAGCATCGCCACGATCCACGCCGCGATCGACGCCGGCGTCACGCTGATCGACACCGGCGACTTCTACGGCATGGGCCACAACGAGCGGCTGATCGCCAAGGCGCTCCGAGACCGCGACCGCGACGCCGTCCAGATCAGCGTCAAGTTCGGCGCGTTGCGCAGCCCCGAGGGCGTCTTTGCCGGCATCGACGGCCGTCCCGCCGCGGTGAAGAACTTCGTCGCGTACTCGCTCGACCGCCTGAGCACCGACCACATCGATGTCTACCGGATCGCGCGCGTCGACCCCGCGGTGCCGATCGAGGAGACCGTCGGCGCGATCGCCGAGTTGGTGCAGGCCGGCCACGTGCGCCACATCGGCCTCTCGGAGGCAGGCGCGGAAACGATCCGCCGGGCAGCCGCCGTGCATCCGATCAGCGACCTGCAGATCGAGTACTCGCTGCTGTCACGCGGGATCGAGGCCGAGATCCTGCCGACCGTCCGCGAGCTGGGCATCGGCGTCACCGCCTACGGCGTCCTCTCGCGCGGCCTGCTGAGCGGCCGCTGGAGCCCGCGTCGCGCGCTCACGGCCGGCGACTTCCGCAGCTTCAGCCCGCGCTTCCAGGGCGACAACCTCGCGCGCAACCTCGAGCTCGTCGACGCGCTCGGCAAGATCGCGGCGGACAAGGGCGCGAGCACCGCCCAGATCGCGATCGCCTGGGCACTGACGCGCGGCGACGACATCGTGCCGCTCATCGGCGCCCGTCGCCGCGAGCGGCTGCACGAGGCGCTCGGCGCATTCGACCTCGAGCTCACGCCCGACGACCTCTCACGCATCGACGAGGCAATCCCCGCCGGCGCCGCTGCCGGCGACCGCTACCCGGCTCACGCGATGGCAGAGCTCGACAGCGAGCGCTGACGGCCGGTGCGGGGTCGCGACGTCGACCCCGCACCGGCGACGTTCAGCCGTCTCTGAGGCAGCGCAGCGCGAACGGCTCGATCAGACGCGCCGCCTCGGCGGGCCGCTCGCGATGGGGGAAGTGGCCGCAGCGCGTGACGACGTTGAAGTCGAGCGGAGCGCGCGTCGTGCTGAGCACCTCGAACAGCCCGTGACCGTGCTCGACCGGCGCCAGCGGATCGTGCGCGCCCCAGACGATCGAGATCGGCGTCTCGAAGCCCACGTCGCGGCTGTGAGCGTAGAGGGCCGCCTTCGCGCCGCCCTGGTCGAGCGCGCGTTCGAGCGCCGTGTCGACGTCGCCCAGCAGCTCGGCCGCGCGCCGGTGCGGCTCGTCCGCGGTGTGCTCCGCCAGGCGCGCCACGAGCTCGGGCGTCACGTGCGCAGCGCTGTAGGAGAGCCGCTCCAGCGCCCACCGCTGCGAAGCCGCCGACCAGCGCGGCGGCGGCGAGAGCAGCGTGAGGTTGCGCATCTCTGCGACCGCCGGCGCTGTCGTGTGGCCGGCGACCAGCGCAACGCCGTCGACAGCGATCCCTTCCGGTCGCTCGCGCGCGCAGTCGAGCGCCAGCAGCGCCGCCTCGCCATGGCCGACCAGCACGACGCGCTCGGCGCCCAGCTCGGCGAGCATCGCCGCCAGCCACGCCTTCGTCCCCGTCAGCGTCAGCTCGCCGAAGTCGCTCAGCGTGCTGGCGCCGACGCCCGGCGTGTCGAGTGCGAGCACGCGGGGCACGCGCAGCCGATCCAGCAGCGGCTGCCACAGCTCAGCGGCCCCGACGTACGGCGACTGCCCGGCGAGCCCGCCGTGCAGCAGCACGAGCGCCGCGGGACCCTCGCCGCGCTCGAGCACGCGCGTCTGCCCGCGCCCGCCGCGAACGAGCCTGCGGTCATGGATCTCATGCATGGTCGTAGCCGCCTTCCTCGACGAACCGTCCGAGCGTGTCGTAGAACCACTCCGGCTGCTCGCGGAACGGGAAGTGGCCGGCCTTGTCGACCATGTTGAGCACGGTGCGGGGCTCGAACGCGGAGAGCGTCTCGAGCAGCCGGTAGGCGCCGGTCGCACGCGCGGTGCGGTCGTTGAGGCTCCAGATCACCTGGACGGGGCGCTGCAGCCGGCCCTCGGCCAGCCAGCCCAGCGTCTCGCGCTTGTCGCGCGCCAGCTGAGGGTTGAAGACAGTTGCCATCAGCCTGCGGTCGCGGATCCGCTCGACCGCAGCCCGATGGGCAGGATGGACGAGCACCTGGTAGGACTGCTCGACCCATTCGTCGGTGACCGCTTCGCGCAGGTGGCAGTAGTTCTCATAGACCCAGCGCGCGCTCTCGCGCGTGAAGGACGGCGCGGGCGGCCGGGCGAGCACCACCTCGTTGGTCGACACGTCCGGCATCAGCGTCCCGGAGTTGACGATCGTCAGCGAGCGCACGAGGTCGGGGCGCAGCAGGGTCGCGCGCGTGACGATGTAGCCGCCGCGCGAGTGGCCGACGAGATGGACCGGCGGCAGCTCCAGTGCCTCGATCAGACCGAGCAGGTGGTCCACGACATACCCCATCGTGTGGTCTGCGTCGGCCTCCGGAGCGGGGGTGTATCCCTGGCCCGGCTTGTCGTACGCGATCGTGCGAAACGACCTGGACAGGGCCGCGAACGTCCCGTCCCAGGCGTACGCACCGCCCTGCGACTCGGCGGTGCCCCAGTTGCCGCCGTAGACGAAGATGACGGGCGTTCCCGAGCCAGCCTCGACATGCCAGGTCGGCAGTCCGCCGACGTCGAGCCAGGACGGCGCGGGCAGGCCCGGGTAGCGGGGTATCTCTTCCATGCTGCTCCTATCGCGGGAAGCGGGGACGGCTTCACAGCCTCGAACGGCAGACCGCTTCGCGCCACAGACCCGCGCACAACGTCGACGGCGGCGCGTTGGAGGATCCACGACGGCCCGCCGTCCTTGTGACACGGACGAAAAGCGGCTGTCACGTTCGTGGTCTGGGTGATTGCGCCGAACCTGGCGCCGCCGCACGCTCCGACCATGAACGACACCGGACACCTCCAGGGCGCGAGTCCGCTCTGGCACCCGTTCGCCGACATGGGCGCGGTCGCACGCGACAAGCTCGTGCTCGAACGCGCCGACGGCATCTGGGCGTGGGACGCCGAGGGCCGCCGCTATCTCGACGCGACAGCGAGCCTCTGGTACGCCAACCTCGGCCACGCGCGCGACGAGATCGCCGCGGCGATCGCGGACCAGCTCGGCGCCCTCGACGCGTACAGCATCTTCGGCGACTACGCCAACCAGCCGGCGCTCGAGCTGGCGGAGCGGCTGGCTGCGCTGGCCCCCTCCCCCGGCATGAAGGTCTTCCTCGGCTCGGGCGGCGGCGACATGGTCGACACCGCCGTCAAGGTCGTGCGCGCGCACTTCGCGCAGACCGGCCAGCCGCAGCGGACCCATCTGATCAGCCGCACGCACGGCTACCACGGCACGCACGGGCTCGGCACGAGTGTCGGCGGCATCCCCGCCAACACTGGCGGCTGGGGTCCGCTCGTGACCGACGTCTCGGTCGTGCCCCACGACGACGCCGCCGCGCTGGAGCGCGAGATCGAGCGCGTCGGGACCGAGCGGGTCGCCGCGTTCTTCTGTGAGCCGGTGATCGGCGCCGGCGGCGTGCGCCACGCGCCGGCCGGCTACATCGAGGCGGTCGCCGAGATCTGCAAGCGCCACGGCGTGCTGTTCGTCGCCGACTGCGTGATCAGCGGCTTCGGCCGGCTTGGCACCTGGTGGGGCATCGACCGTTGGCCGGTCCAGCCCGACCTGATCACGGTCGCCAAGGGACTGACGAACGGCGTCCTGCCCGTCGGCGCGCTGCTGGTCGCCGAGCACGTCGCGGCGCCGTTCTTCCCGGACGCAGCGGGCGCGCCAGTGCTGCGCCACGGCCCTACATACGCCGGCCACCCCGTCTGCTGCGCGGCGGCGCTGGCCGCACTCGACGTCTACGAGCGCGACGACGTGATCCGCCGCGGGCGCGACCTGGAGGACGCGCTCGCGGCCGTGCTGCGCCCGCTCGCCGAGCACCCGCTCGTCGGCGAGGTGCGGGCCGGGCTGGGCCTGATGGCGGCGATCGAGCTGAGCGAGGACGTGCTGCGCGCCGCGCCCGACGCACCCGCGCGCTGGGTCGCGGCCGGCCGCGAGGCGGGCGTGCTGGTGCGGCCGCTGGCCGGCGCGATCGCGCTGTCGCCGCCGCTGGTGATCGAGGAGGACGAGATTGCGCTGCTGGGCACGCGGCTCGCGAACAGCCTCGAGCTGCTGTCCGACGCGCTGGCGCCGGCCGCGGCGCGCAGCGCCGGCTGACGCCGCGCGGCACGGGTGCGGGTCGCGGCCGACCGGCCGCGACCCGCACCCGCTCACAGCTGCACGATGACCGACTTCGTCTCCGTGTAGAGGTCGAGCGCGTCGGGGCCCAGCTCGCGGCCCCAGCCCGACTGCTTGAAGCCGCCGAACGGCAGGCTCGGATCGGTCGCGTGGTACGTGTTGACGTAGACCGTGCCGGCGTCGATTGCCGAGGCCAGCCGGTGGGCCTTGGAGAGGTCGCTCGTCCACACGCCGGCGGCCAGCCCGTACGGCGTGTCGTTAGCCTCGCGCGCGATCTCGGCGATGTCGTCGAACGGCTGCGCGACGACGACCGGCCCGAATATCTCCTCGCGCACGACGCTGGCGTCCCGCGGCGCGTTGACGAGCACCGTCGGCTGCACGAACCAGCCGCGCTCGCCGTGCCGGCCGCCGCCGGCGAGGGCCTCCGCGCCGTCGCGCAGGCCCGCCTCGATGTACCCGGTGACGCGCTGCATGTGCTCATCGGAGACCAGCGGTCCGATCTCCGTCGCCGGGTCGGTGCCCGGGCCGATCGCCAGCTCGTCGGCCAGCCGGGCGACGCCGCCGACGACCTCGTCGAAGGCGTCGCGCTGGACGTAGAGCCGCGAGGCGGCGGTGCAGACCTCGCCCTGGTTGGCGAAGATGCCCAGCGCCGCGCCGGCCGTCGCCGCCTCGAGGTCGGCGTCGGCGAAGACGACGTTGGGCGACTTCCCGCCGAGCTCGAGGCTGACCTTCTTGAAGTTGCCCAGCGCGGCGGTCGCGATCAGGCGGCCGGTCTCGGTCGAGCCGGTGAACGCGACCTTGTCGACGTCCGGGTGCGCGGCGATCGCCGCGCCCGCTGTGTGCCCGAGCCCGTTGACGACGTTGACGACGCCGTCGGGCAGGCCGGCCTCGAGCAGCAGCTCGCCCAGTCGCAGCGCCGTCAGCGGCGTCTGCTCGGCCGGCTTGAGCACGACCGTGCAGCCGGTCGCCAGCGCCGGGCCAAGCTTCCATGCCGCCATCACGAGCGGCAGGTTCCAGGGGATGATCTGGCCGACGACGCCGACCGGCTGACGCAGCGTGTACGCGTGCCACGGACCCGGCCGCGACGGCGTCGCGGTCGTGCCGCAGATCTTGGTCGCCCAACCCGCGTAGTAGCGCAGCACCTCGGCCGCCGCAGGCACGTCGACGTGCCGGGCGGCCGTCAGCGGCTTGCCGTTGTCGAGGCTCTCCAGCAGCGCGAGCTCGTCGGCGTGCTCCTCCAGCAGGTCGGCCGTCCGCCACAGGATCTTGCCGCGCTCGGAGGGCGACGCCGTCGACCACGTCGCGAACGCGCGCCGGGCGGCCTTGACCGCGCGGTCGACATCGGCCGCCGAGCCGCTGGCCACCGCGACCAGCAGCTCGCCGGTCGCGGGGTCGTGCGACTCCAATGTCGCGCCGTCGAGCGCGGGCTCGAAGCGGCCGTCGATCAGCAGTCCGCGCTGCACCGCCGGAAGCGTGTGGGTCATCGGTCCTCCATTCGCATGTCGATCAACGTCGGTCCGTCGGCCGCGAGCGCGCGAGCGAGCGCGTCGGGCAGGTTGTCGGCGCCGTCGAGGGTCTCTCCGCGGGCGCCCAGTCCACGCGCGACGGTCGCGAAGTCGGGCGCGAGGAGGTCGACGCCGACCGGCGCGATGCCGCGCTCGATCATCTGGCCCCTGATCTGGCCGTAGCCACCGTCGGTCGCGACCACCAGCGGCAGCGGCAGCTTCAGCTCGACCGCCGTCGCCAGCTCGGGGAGCGTGAACATCAGGCCGCCGTCGCCCATCACCGCCACGACCTGGCGGTCCGGCCGTGCGACCTTGGCGCCGATCGCGGCCGGCAGGCCGTAGCCGAGCGTCGAGGCGCCAGTCGGGTAGAGGTAGGAGCTGGGCACCCGCCGCCACAGCGGCCGCGTCAGGCCCATGTAACAGACGCGCGCGCTGTCGCCCGCAACGATCGCGTCGGGCTCGAGCACGTCGGTCAGCGCCTCGCAGATCGGCGCCCACGGCGCGCCGATGGCCGCGCTGCCCTGGTCGAGCGCGGCGCGCAGGGCGGCGGCGCAGGCGACGCCGTCTCGGTGGCCATCCGCGCCTTCGGCGCCGGCGCGGACGCCGCGCTCGTCGAGGCTCGCCTCCAACCGCCGCAGCACCGCGGCCGCGTCGCCGAGCAGGGGCAGGTCGGCGACCGCGTTGCGATGCAGCTGCGCGCGGTCGACGTCGATCCGCAGCAGCGTGCCACCGAACTCCGCCCGCTGGCCCGCGAGGTCCGTGTCCGCCAGCTCGGTGCCGATCGCGAGCACGACCCGCTCGCCGTGCAGGTGCTGCCAGGCGCGTGGCGAGCGCAGCGCGACGCCGACCGCGAGCGGATGGTTCTCGTCGAGCACGGCCTTGCCGTTGGTCGTCGACAGCACCGGGGCGCCGAGCCGCTCCGCCATCCGGAGCACCTCGGCAGCCGCGCCTCGCGCACCGCCCCCGACGACGATCGACGCGGCGCCCCTCGCCCGCGCGAGCAGGTCGGCGGCCTGCTCGATCGCGTCCGGATCGGGCGCGACGACAGCCGCCGGCCGGATCGCCGCCGCGAACGGGTCGGTCGCGCCTTCGAGCACGTCGAGCGGCACCTCGACGTGGACCGGACGCGGGCGTTCGGTGCGGAAGCCGGCGAACGCCTCGGCGATCGTCTCCCCCGCCTCTTCGGCGCTCTCGACCCGCCGACTCCAAGCCAGCAGCCGGCCGACGCCGCCGCTCGCGTCCTTGAGCTCGTGCAGGAACCCGCTGTCGCGCCCCTCCAGCCCGCGCGGCAGGCCGGGCGATACGACGAGCATCGGGATCGAGTCGGCATAGGCCGTCGTCGCGGCCACCAGCACGTTCATCAGCGCCGGGCCGGCCGTCACCAGGCAGACGCCCGGCCTTGCGCTGACGCGCGCGTAGCCATCAGCCGCGTACCCGGCGCCCTGCTCATGGCGCGGCGTGACGTGCGCGATCCCATGCGCGCCGAGATGGCGGTACAGCTCGAGGTTGTGTGTGCCCGGGATGCCGAAGACGTGCTCGACGCCATGCGCGGCGAGCGTGCGGACGACGACCTCGCCGCCGGTCATCGGCCGCCCCGATGCCGACGCGCGACGCCGCGCGCGCTCACCGCCGGAAGTCCTGCTCGAGCGTCCAGGCGGCGAGGTCGCTCTTGCGCGTCCACCACACGCGCTCGTGGCGCTTGACGTGCTCGAGCACTCTGCGCAGCGTCGGGATGAAGGCGGGACGGCCGGCCATGTGGCAATGCAGCACGATGTCGGCCCACTTCGGACGCCCGCGCTCGCCCTCGGCGTACAGCGTGTCGAACATCGCGATCGCGTTCTCGCCGAAGACGCTCGGCGCCGCTCTCGGCGCGACCCAGTGGATGTAGTCGTTGGCGACGACGTTGACCTTCGGCAGCAGCGCGAGCTTGCGCGCGCCGACGTCCTGCACGAAGGGAACGTCGTCGCTGGCGTCGTCGCCCGTCCAGGTGACGCCCTCGTCGAGCAGGATCTCGTTCGTGTGCTCGCTGCCGGAGCTGCCGGGGCTCGCCCAGCCGGTCGAGCGCACCCCGCTGGCGCGTTCGATCGCGTCGATCGTTCTGCGCACGTTGTCGCGCTCGTCCTGCGGCGTCGCGTCCGGCATGAACTTGTCGTTGACCCAGCCGTGGGCGACCAGGTCGTGACCGCCGGCGGCGAGCGCGGCGAGCACCTCCGGGTGCCGCTGGGCGATGAGCCCGGAGACGGAGAACGTCGCCTTCACGTCGAGCTCCTCGAACAGCTCGACGAGCCGCCACACGCCCGTGCGCACGCCATACTCCCCGTAGGAGAGCGAGAACTTGTCGACCGCGCCCGGTCTGGCGACGAGCGCCACCTGCGACTGACGCTCCCACGCCTCCAGCGCGACGCCGACTGTCATCGCGGTCGACTCGCCGCCCGGCCAGCGGACCTTGCGCCACGCGGACTCGGGGATCACTGAGCTTGCTGTATCGGTCATCTCCCGATCGTCGCGACCGGCCGGCCCGCCGTCTCCCGTGGTTCGCACAAAGCGCGCGCGCCGGCCTCGTGCGCGCCGCAGCGGCGCGCGCCGACGGCGGACGCACGAAAGCGGCGCGGTGCGTTTGCGGATCGCACGATTGCCGACGCGCGAGCGACCGTCGAGGCTCACTCCAAACACCAAGGAGGAACGATCCCCATGAGTCTCTCGCTCGGCTTCTGGGCGCCGATCAGCACCGGCGGCTGGAAGGAACGACACGGGGGCGACGACCCCGTCGACCCCACTTGGGAGCAGCTCAAGCAGGTGACGCTCACCGCCGAGCAGCTCGGCTTCGAGTACACGCTGATCGCGGTGCGCTGGTTCGGGCCCGTGCTGGAGGCGCTGACGACGACAGCCGCGCTCGCCGCCGTCACAGAGCGCATCCACATGATCACGGCAGTCCACACCGATCTGATCCAGCCGCAGGTGATCGCGAAGATGGGCGCCAACATCGACCAGATCAGCCGCGGCCGCTTCCACATCAACCTCGTGTCCGGCAACGACATGCCGACCCACGTCCGTCAGCACACGATGTACGGCGGGACCTGGCACGAGCACGACGACCGCTACGCACGCTCAGCGGAGTACATCCGCGCGATCAAGCAGATGTGGTCCCAGCAGCCCGCCACGATGAGAGGCGAGTACTACGAGCTCGACGCCGTCGACCTGCAGCCCAAGCCGGTGCAGCAACCCTTCCCGCCGACATTCGTGGGCGGCTCCTCAGAGGCGGGCCGCGAGCTGACCGCGGTCGAGTGCGACTGGTTCTTCCTGCATGGCAAGGACGTCGAGTCGGCCGCCGAGCTGATCGCCGACGTGCGCCGCCGCGCGGAAGCGCACGGTCGCACGGTGCGCTTCGCGCTGAGCACGTTCGTGATGTGGGGCGACCGGCGCGCCGACATCGAGCGCCGCGTCGAGGAGCTCGCCGAGCTCGGCAAGACCGACCGCCTCGCCGCGATCCACACCGAGGGCCTCAAGAGCGGCACCTGGGGCACGCCGCAGGACGTCGCCGACCAGATCGCCCGCTACCAGGAGCTCGGCGTCGAGATGGCGCTGCTGCAGTTCGACCCGATCGAGCAGGAACTGCCGCGGTTCGGCGCTGAGGTGATGCCGCTCCTCGACGTCGCCCCGGCGACGACGACCGCCTGACCAGCCGGGAGCGTCGCGGGGGCAACGAAAGGGGGGCGGCGGCGCCGATGGCGCCGCCGCCCCCCTTTCCGCGCTTGCCGCGTCGTCGCCCGCTCGGCGTCAGCGGGAGGTCGCGCCGGTCGCGTCGACCGGCGCCCCTGCCGCGCCCTCGTGGCGGTCGCGCCGGAGCGCCGCGACACCACCGCGCAGCAGGTCCGGCGCCGCGATCAGCGCGACGACGGCGAGCAGACCGCCGGTCACGATGTTCGCGACGTAGTCCGGGATCGCAAGCAGTACGAGCCCCTCTTCCAGCAGGCTCAGCGCGATCACGCCGATGAGGATCCCCAGTGCGGTGCCCTTGCCGCCGTAGACGCTGACGCCCCCGAGCACGATCGCGGTCACGCCGAAGATCAGCGGCTCGAGGTTCACGTTGGGCGCCGCCGTCGAGAGGCTGTAGCTGACGAGCGCGCCGGAGGCGGCCGCGCCGACTGCCGAGAGCACGAACACGAGCACGACGCGGCGGGCGATCGGCACGCCCGCGACACGCGCCGCGCGGCGGTCGTTGCCGACCGCGCGCAGCTCGGTGCCGATGCGCGTGTAGCGCAGCAGCAGGCCGATCAGCGCGAAGCCCGCCAACACGACGAGGCTGCGGACGGAGAAGACCTCCAGGATCGGTCTGTCGATCTCGAAGCCGAAGTCGAGGTTGGTGTGCGTCGTGATCTCGTTGCCCGACACCGTCAGGGCGACGCCCGACAGCACGATGTAGCCGGCCAGCGTGACGGCGACCGAGCTGATGTCCAGCCGCGCGACGAGCAGGCCTTGGACCACGCCGACGACGATCCCCGCCGCCACCGCCGCGCCGATCGCGACGGCTGGCGAGCCCCCGACGAGCGCGGCGACCACGCCGCCGAGCGTGAACATCGCCGGCGTCGAGAGGTCGAACTCGCCGGCGATCATCGTCAGGCCCAGCGCGAGCGCGACCCAGCCGTAGAGCGCGACGTTCTGCAGGATGTTGTAGCCGTTGGCGGACGTGATCGACTGGTCGGCGGTGCCGACCAACACGACGAACACGACCGCCATCACGACCAGCACGGCGACCGGCAGCAGCGCGCCACCTTCGGCGCGCAGCCCGCGCGCGAGCGTCTTGGGTCTGAAGCTCATGCTTCCTCTTCGGGACGGGGTCATCTGCGAGCGGTGAGACGGACGAGGATGACGGCGACGAGCACCAGCAGACCCTTGACGAGCGTCTGCACGCCGCTGCTGTAGCCGCGCAGCAGCGCGATGTCGGTGACGGCCGCGATCACGAGCGCGCCGATCAAGGTGCGCGTGACCGAGCCGCGGCCGCCCGAGATGAGCGTGCCGCCGACCAGCGTCGCCGCGATCGAGTCGAACGTGTAGTTGCCCTGGATCGAGAGCGACGCGTGGTGCTGGGTCGCCGCGACCATGATGCCCGTCAACGCCGCGCACACCCCCGCGATCGAGAAGGCGAACACGGCCGTGCGCGTCAGCGGCAGCGCCGCTGCGCGCGCGGCCTCGCGGCTGCTGCCGACCAGCAGCAGGGTTCTGCCGTCGCGTGTGCGCCGCAGCATCCACTGCACGACGAGCGCCGCGACGGCGAAGGCGTAGACCGGGAACGGGATGCCGAGCAGCGGTCTGCCGAGGAACGCGTACACGTCGCGGTCGACCGTCGGGGTGAGATCGCCGTGGCCCGCCGCCCACGAGCCGAAGCCCTCCAGCAGCAGCCCGGCGGCGATCGTCACGATCACGGCGTTGGCCGCCCAGCGGCCTACGACGAAGCCCTGGATGCCCGTCGTCACGGCGGCCAGCACGAGCGCCCCCAGCAGCGCGATGACGACGCCCTCCCCGAGCAGCCCGACGAACGCCATCGCACTCACAGCGGAGGTCATGCCGAGCGACAGCGACATCCCGGAGCCGCCGAGCATGATCAACGTCTGCCCGATCGCCACGAGCCCGACGAGCGAAGCGGCGGTGGCGATCGCCTTCGCGTTGGCGACCGTGAAGAAGCCGTCGGTCGTCAGGGCGAAGAACAGCAGCAGCGCCAACCCCGCCCCGATCACCCCACGCTGCAGCGTCACCGCCGAGCTGACGCGCCACCTGGACGGCGCGGCCGCGGCCCCGCCGTCGGCGAGCGCCGGGACCAGCAGCCCCGGGTTCCTTCTAGCGTCCATCAGGTTCCTCCGTCGCGGCGGCGCGGCCGCGCGTCGTCTCGGCGAGCAGGTCGCTCGCCGTCATCTCTTCGGCACGGCGCACGGCGACCACGTCGCCGCCGTGCAGGCAGACGACGACGTCGGCGAGGTCGAGCACCTCGTCGGGCTCACCCGAGGCGAAGATCACCGTCGTGCCGTTGCCCGCCGCTTCGCGCACGAGGTCGTGGATCTCGGCGCGACCGTGGACGTCGACGCCGCGGGTCGGCTCGTCGAGCAACAGGATGCGGTCGCTGCCGCGCTCGAGGCAGCGACCGATGAAGACCTTCTGCTGGTTGCCGCCGCTGAGCTCGAGCACGCCCGCGTCGAGCCCGCGCGTCTTGACGTGAACGCGCTCGGAGAGCCTGCCGGCAACCTCACGCAGCGCGCGGCGGCCGACGATGCCGGCGCGGCTGATGCGGTCCAGCCGCGTCGCGACGAGGTTCTCGCCGACGGAGCGCTCCAGGAACAGGCCCTCGCCCTTGCGGTCGTTGGAGACGAAGTCGATCCCCGCCGCCTGCGCGGCGCGGCTGCTCGTGGGTCGTGCGACACGCCCGCCCGGCAGCTCGATCGACGCGGTCCCGCCCGGCTCCAGGCCCGCCAGCGCGCGCAGCAGCTCGGACGTGCCGGAGCCGACCTGCCCGGCCAGCCCGACGATGCTGCCGGCGCGGATCCTCAACGCGACCCCGCCGATCCGCGGAGGCTGCGCGACGCGCACCACCAGCTCGACCGCGTCGGACGCGTCGGGTGCGCTGCGCGCGGCGTTCGCGGCGCGCTCGTGCCGGTGCAGGTCTCCCATGATCAGCTCGATCAAGCGAGCGGGCTCCAACGCGGTCGCCGACTCGTCGGCGACCCGTGCGCCGTCTCGCACGACGGTGACGCGGTCGCAGAGGTCGAGAACCTCGTCGAGGCGGTGCGAGACGTAGAGCACGCTGTGCCCCCGTGCCGCGAGCTCCCGCAGCGCGGCGAAGACCACGAGGCTGTCGGCTCGGCTGAGCGACGCGGTCGGCTCATCGAGGATCAGCAGCCTCGCCTCACGGCCCAGCAGCCGCGCGATCTCGACGAGCTGGCGCTGGGCCATCGACAGCGACTCGACGCGTGCGTCGGGGGACAGCTGCGACAGCCCGACCCGCTCGAGCAGCTCCCGGGCGCGCGCCCTGTCGGCGGCGCGGCGCCGCACGAACGGGCGCCCGGCGCCGCCGAGCAGGATGTTCTCCTCGACCGTCAGCGCCGGCACGACGCTGAGCTCCTGGTCGACGAGCGCGATCCCGTGGTGCTGTGCGTCGAGTGGGCGTGACAGCTCGATTGGCCGCCCGTCGAGCAGGACCGTTCCGGAGTCCAGCTGCACGAGGCCGGCGAGCACCTTCACGAGCGTGCTCTTGCCGGCCCCGTTCTGGCCGCACAGCCCGTGGATCTCGCCGGCGCCGACCGACAGCGAGACCTCGCGCAGGGCGACCGTCGGCCCGTACGCCTTCGAGGCCGAGCGCACCTCGACGAGCGGTACGGCAGGCGCGCCCTCCTCGACGGAGGACGCGCTGCCCGCCTGCGTGCCGGTGGTGTCTGGTGACGACGTCATCGCTTCACCTGCTGCCGCCAGCGACGGTCAGTACGAGCACAGCTCGACGAACTCGTCGAGGTTGTCGGCCGTCACCTGGTCGGGCGCGAGGACGGTGACCTTCTCGACGTCCTCACCGGCGAGCACTCTGTCGACCGTCTCGGTGACCGCCTCGGCCGTCTGGCGCGGGGTCTTGGTCCCAGTGCCGACCTGCGTCCCGGCCCTGATCGCGTTCACGCCGGCCGAGGCGCACGCGCCGGCGGCGACCACGAGGTCACCCGATCTGGTCCCCGGTCTGAGGCCGGCCTGCTCGGCGGCGCCGGCCGCGGCGGCGGCGATGTAGTCGACATTGGCCCAGACGCCCTGGATCCCGCCTCTGGCCCGCGCCTGGGCGAAGATCTGGCTGGCGAGCTCGGCCGCCCGGTTGGGGTCGTAGTTGGAGTCCTCGATCGAGATCGTTCTGTACTGCGGGTATCTCGCCATCACGCTCTCGAAGCCCCTCACGAGGTCTCTCGTCTGGGGCAGCGAGGCGGTACCCGTGATGCCGAGCAGATTCGCTTCTCTGTAGCCGGCCGCTTCGAGGCCTCCGACGAGGTTTCTGGCCAGCGCCTGGCCCAGCTCCTCGTCGCTCCAGATGACCGAGGCGGTGACCAGCTCGGCGGCCTCGCCCTCGAGTCTCTGGTTGTAGTTGACGACGGGGATGCCCGCCGCCTCGGCGCGCCGGAACAGCGGGACGCTGGAGTCGGAGTCCAGCGCGGTGAAGACGATCAGGTCGGGGCGCAGCGACAGCGCCTGGTTGAAGTGCTGGGCGCGCACGGCCGGATCCTGCGGGTCCTCCAGCACCGTGACTCTGGCGCCGCCTTCCTCGAGCCCGTGTGTCAGGTCCTCGTTGAACGCGCCGCACCACGGGTTCTGCGCGCCGGCGCAGCTGACGACGGCGATTCTCTTGCCCTCCAGCGCAGCCGCCGACGCCTCCGCCGAGCCGCTCGACGTCGATCCCTGGGCGGCCGTGCCCGTCGACGCTTCGTCGTCGGACGACCCGCAGGCGCCGAACGCAACCGCGGACAGGCCGACGGCCATCAGTGTGGCGACCCGCACGCGACGACGCGCGACGATGCCGACATTCTCTTCCCTCATGCGCAGCTCCTCGATCGGTACTGAAGCGATGCCGGCAAACCCTCCCCGTGCCGCCGGCTCGCCGCCACCGTCCGTCCCACAAACACCGGGGACCCCCGTTGTGCATCGCACGAGGCGGCGCGCACGTCAGGCGGGCGGGGGCTCGTGGCGCCGCTCGGCCTCGAGCAGCAGGTACAGCGAGGTGATCGTCGCCGGCGACCGCAACGGACTCCCGATCGCCTCCGCGACACGCGAGAGGCGGTAGCGCAGCGAGTTGGGATGCAGGTGCAGCGCCTGCGCCGCGGCGGTGGTGTCGAGCTCGTGCGCGAACCAGGCGATCACCGCCTCGCGCAGTCCCGGCCGCGAGTCGAGCGCGTCGGCAAGCGCGCCCGTCTTGGGACCGATCGCGACCTCGGGCACGTGCGCGAGCAAGGTGCGCGGCAGATCGAGCGCGTCGAAGTCGCGCCACCCGCCGCCGTCTCCGTCGCCCGCCGACGCGACGTCGATGAGCACGTGTGCGTCCGCGGCGCTGTGCGCGACGTCCTCGGCGCCGACCGCTTCGCGCCCCGCGCCGGCGACCAGCGCCCCGTCGCCCGCGACGAGCGATCGCAGCGCCTGCACCCCCGCGCCGTCGGCCTCCAGCAGGACCACCGTGCGGTCGCGCGCGCTGGTCTGCAGGTGCGCGACGCCGGCGGCGTGGAGGCGCAGCGCGACGAGGTCTTCGATCGTCCTCCCCTCCGCCCCGTCAGGGTCCGCGCGCGCGAGCGCCACGACGCGGTGCGGTCGGCTCAGGTCGATGCCGAACGCGACCGCCCGCGGCTGCACCGCGGCGACGGGCCCGCCGCCCAGCAGCTCGTCCAGCAGCGCCCGCCGCAGGGCGCGGTCCTGCTCGCGCATCGTGTCCTGCAGCCGGACGGCGGCACGCACCAGCGGGGCGGCCGCCTTCGCCGCCGCGCGGGCCAGCCCGCGCCGCGCCTCCGGCGCGCCGATCGCGACGACGATCCAGCCACACGGCCCCTCATCCTGCGGCTCCAGCGGGACCGCGATCACCCGCTGTTGGGGCAGCACGGTCTCGTGGACCACGGCGCGCGCGCCGTGCAGCGCCTCGACGGCGCGCTCGGGCAGCACCCCGCTGCTGCACTCCAGCTCCAGCTGCGGCGTCACGATCGCCGCCGCCCCGTCCAGCACCGACGCCAGGCGCTGAACGATCAGCGGCCGCGGTGCGGGCGTGTCGAGCGCGTCGACGAGGTAGCGCTGGATCGACGCCAGCCGCTGCATCATTCGCAGCTCCGACGACAGGACGGACCGCTGGACGCTGCTCATCACCTCGCGGAACGGCGTCTCTGCCGGCACCGAGAAGACGGCGAACGAGAGTGCCTCGGCCTCCTGGACGATCGCGTCCGGAACCTCGTCGAAGATCGTGCCTCGGGCGACGCCCAGCGCGGCGACCGAGCTCGCGTGCAGCTCGCGCACGAGCGTGCGCTGCGCCGCCTCGTCACCGAGCAGGCGGATCCCTGTCGTGAGCATCACCCAGTCGGGCGCCAGCCACAGCGACGGCCGCTCGATCTCGATGCTGTGCGCCCCCGCGATCGGCCGCGCGTGCGCCGTGCGCTCCTCGGTCAGCAGCTCGAGACCCAGCTCCGGAACGGCGAGCAGGTCGGCCAACGTCAGTCCCGTCAACTCGCTTCTCGCTTGCTTCAGCGCGGAGATGCCGTCCTCCAAGGTCGCGTTCACCTGGTCTATTCTTCTATACGCAATCTAATTCTTCAAGACACACTATGGTTGAGGCGAAGAAGAGAGGCCGACCGTGAGCCATACCGCGACCCTGCGCGGGACCACCTACCGCTTCCATGACCTGCGCGAGCTGTTGGCCAAGGCCAACGAGCCGAAGTCCGGCGACGCGCTCGCCGGGATCGCGGCCGGCTCGGTCAGCGAGCGAGCCGCGGCGAAGCTCGCGCTCGCCGACGTCGGCGTCGCCGAGATCCTCGACACGCCGCTCGTCGACGACGACGTGACGGCGCTGATCGAGCGCGACCTCGACCGCGACCGAGCGACCGAGCTGCGCTCGCTGACGATCGGCGAGCTGCGCGAGCTGGTGCTGTCCGAGCCGTTCGCCGGGCGTTGGCGTGCGGGCCTGCGCGACGGGCTGACCCCGGAGCTGGTCGCCGCGGTGGCCAAGCTGATGAGCAGCAAGGACCTCGTCGCGGCCGCGGCGCCGCTGGAGGTCGTGACACGTTGCCGCAGCACCGTCGGCGCGCGCGGGACGCTCGCGGTCCGCGCGCAGCCCAACCACCCCACCGACGCGCTCGACGGGATGGTGATCTCGACGCTCGACGGCCTGCTGCACGGCTGTGGCGACGCGATGATCGGCGTCAACCCGGTCAACGACTCGGTCGAGGCCGTGGCGACGCAGATGCGCACGCTGCACGGGCTGATCGCCGAGCTGGGCATCCCGACGCAGGCGTGCGTGCTGGCGCACGTCACGACCCAGTTGGAAGCGCTGCGCCAGGGCGCGCCGGTCGACCTGCTGTTCCAGTCGATCGCCGGCACGCAGGCCGCCAACGCGAGCTTCGGAGTCACGCTCGAGCTGTTGGCCGACGGCCGCGAGGAGGTGCTGGCCCACCACCTCGAGCGCCCCGGCGAGTTCCTCGGGGAGCAGGTCATGTACTTCGAGACGGGCCAGGGCAGCGCCCTGTCGGCAGGCGCGCACCACGGCGTCGACCAGCTCACGCTGGAGGCGCGCGCCTACGGCGTCGCCCGGCATTTCGACCCGTTCCTCGTCAACACGGTCGTCGGGTTCATCGGCCCCGAGTACCTCGCCGACGCGCGCCAGATCACCCGCGCCGGACTGGAGGACCACTTCATGGGCAAAGCGCTGGGTCTGCCGATGGGATGCGACGTCTGCCACACGAACCACGTCGACGCCGACCAGAGCTCCAACGACGAGCTGCTGATGCTGTTGGCGCTGGCCGGCTGCGCCTTCGTCATCGCCGTGCCCGGATCCGACGACGTGATGCTCAACTACCAGTCGGTCAGCTATCGCGACGTGGCGGTCGTGCGGCGCCTGCTCGACCGCGCGCCGGCGCCAGAGTTCGAGGCGTGGCTGCGCTCGCTGGAGCTGTGGGACGACGACGGCCTGCGCGCCGTCGCCGAGCACGGCCTGCACGCGGCGCGGCCGCTGCTCGAGCGCTCGCTGGGAGCGCTGCCGCGGTGAGCGGCCGCGACGAACTGGTACGACGCGTGCGCGCCGCGACGCCGGCACGGGTCTTCGAGGGCGGCGTCGCCGGCGGCGCCACGACGGAGAGCTACCTCCGACTGCGCGCTGACCACGCCGCGGCGCGCGACGCCGTGCGCGCCCCGCTGGACCTCGAAGGCGGCGCACTCGGCGCACTCGCGGCCGAGGTCGGTCTGTTCGCCGTCGCCTCCCAGGCGACGTCGCACGAGCAGCACCTCCTTCGGCCCGACCTCGGGCGCCAGCTCGCCGAGGCCGACCGCGCCGTGCTGCGCGACCGCTGCCCGGCCGGCGCCGACCTGCAGCTCGTCGTCGGCGACGGCCTGTCGGCCACGGCCGTCCACGCCCAGGTCCCGACCCTGCTGCCCGAGCTGACGGCGCGGGCGCGCAGGCACGGGTGGAGTGTCGGGCAGCCCTTTGCCGTCCGGTTCGCGCGCGTCGGCGTGCTCAACGAGATCGGCGACCTGCTGCGGCCGCGCGTCGTCGTGCTGCTGATCGGCGAGCGCCCCGGGCTGACGACCGCCGAGAGCCTGTCGGCCTACCTCGCGCTGCGCCCGCGCCCCGGCCACACCGACGCCGACCGCAACCTGATCTCGAACATCCACGCCGGCGGGACGCCCCCGGCGCAGGCCGCCGACCGCATCGTGCGGCTCGCCGCGGCGCTCGTCGACGCGGGCGTCGGCGGACACGCCGTCAAGGAGCCGGCGATCGCACCGCCGCCGGTGCGACGGCTTGACCAGCCCTCCCGCCTGCCCGATACTCAGTCTTCAGGAAGAAATGATGTTTCGCAGGTCAGAATTGGAGAGCCGCATGAGTGACCCCGTCCCACACCCGGGCGCACGCGCGCAGAGCACGACCGACGACACCGTCGTGCGCGCCGCACAGGCGCTGCGAGCCGGCGAGGCGATCGTCGTCCACGACGATCGCCTCTGCATCATCGCGATCGCGGCGCGCGCGGTCGACGCCGACACGATCGCGGACTTCGCGCGCAACGCGCGCGGCGTCGTCGCGGTCGCGCTGGCGCCCGAGCGCGCCGACGCGCTCGGCCTGCGCTCGCTCGGCGCCGCGCCCGGCGCGCGCTTGCCCGACTACACGGTGACGGTCGACGCGCTGCAGGGCACGACCACCGGCATCAGCGCCGCTGACCGCGCGATCACGGTCCAGGCGCTGCGCGCGACCGCGCCCGACGGCAGGCTCGGCGCGCCCGGCCACATTCTCCCCGTGCGCGCTGCAAGACGCGGCACGCTGACCCGTGTCGGGATCACCGAGGCGTGCGTCGACCTCGCGGCGATCGGCGGCGTCGAGCCGGTGATCGCGACGTGCGAGCTGCTCGACGACCACGGTGAGGCTGTCATGCCGGACGCGCTCGGCGCACATCCCTCCTACGCCGGCCTGATCGCGATCTCGGCACGCGCCGTGCGCGCGCATCGGCGAGGGCTGCCCGAGGTCTCGACCGTGGACGTCGACGTGTTCCGCTCGGCGATGAGCGCGCTCGTGGCGGGCGTCGCCGCCATCACCGTCAAGGACGCCGCCGGCGCGCCGCGCGGCATGCTCGCCACGTCGCTGAGCTCCTACAGCGACGCGCCGCCCTCGATGCTCGTCTCCGCCGCTCACAGCTCGCGCACGCACGACCCGCTCGTCGGCGCTGCGGGCTTCGGCATCCACCTGCTCGGCCACGAGCAGATGAACGTCGCCGGCGTGCTGGCCGGCAAGTCCGACGACAAGTTCGCCGCGCTCGACTGGAGCTGGGACGGTGACGTGCCGCACCTCGATGGTGCGCTGGCCTACCTGCGCTGCTCGCGCAGCGCCTGCTTCGAGCGCTACGACCACACGATCGTCATCGGCGACGTCGAGTTGATCGAGCTCGACGACCGTTTCCCGCTCGTCTACTTCCAGCGCACGCTCGGCTGGCAGCTCGAGCACCACCCGGCCCCGGTCAGAACGCGGCCGCGCCGGCGACGTCGATTGCCTGTCCTGACACGTAGCTGGCGCCGGGCGCGGCGAGCGCGACCGTCATCCAGCCGATCTCGTCGGGCTCGCCGGGCCGTCCGGCCGGCAGCGGCGCGACCATGGTCGCGCGCGCCTCGTCGGTCATCGCGTCGAACTGCGCGCGCATCGTCGACCCCTGCCCCGGCAGAATCACCCCCGGCAGGACCGCGTTGACGCAGATGCCATCCGCCGCGAGGTCCTTGGCCAGCTGCGCGGTCAGCCCGATCACGCCCGCTTTCGAGGCCGCGTAGGGCAGCCGCGCGCTGACCGTCCGCATGTGGCCGCCGTAGCCGCCGCGGGCGAGGCCCGAGGAGATGTTCACGATGCGGCCGAAGCCGCGTCTGCGCATGCCGGGCACGACGGCTCGGCAACAGAGGAACGTCGCCGTCAGGTTGAGCGCGACGACGCCGTCCCAGAGCTCGTCCTCGACGGCCTCGATGTCGACGACCGGCTGCCGGAGCTTCGGCGTGCCGCCCGCGTTGTTGACGAGCACGTCGACCGCCCCGAAACGCTCGGTCACGGCAGCGACGGCGCTCTCGACCTGGTCACGCCGGGTCACGTCGGCGGCGAGCCCGAGCGTGCGCTCACCCGACGGATCCAGCCGGCCGGCTGCCTCTCGGACCTTGTCCTCCTGCAGGTCGAGCAGCGCGACGCGCGCGCCTTCCCGCAGGAGGCTCTCGGCGATCCCGAGGCCGATGCCCTGCGCCGCGCCGGTGACGACCGCGGCGAGTCCGTCCAGCACGCCGGCCCGTGCACCGGCCGCCTGTCCTCCGGGCTCGATGCTCATGCGCGCACCTCCGCGTCGTCGTAGAGCCAGTCGAGCACCGTGTAGTCCTGCGGATCGTGCTGCCCGAACAGCGCGTTGCGCAGCTCGACCCCGACGCCGCCGATGTGGCAGACCTCGGCGAAGCGGCGCGCCGATGACTGCACCCTGCCGGCGCGCGGCGCGCGGCGACGCTCGTAGGCCGACAGCGCCGCGGGGACGTCGGCTGCGCCGGCGAACGCAACGGGCAGGGCGATCCCGTCCTCGATCGCCTGACAGCCGCCCTGCGCCAGCACTGGCAGCATCGGATGTGCGGCGTCGCCCAGCAGCGCGACGCGCGCGGTCGTCCAGGTCGCGATCGGATCGCGGTCGGCCATCGGATAGCGGTGCTTGCGCCCCAGCTGCGAGGCGGCTACGCGGACCGGCTCGCAGAACGCCTGGTAGTGCTCGTCCAGCTCCTCCGGCGAACCCCAGTCCGGATCGCCGGCGTCGAAGCGGCGGCTGCGGAAGACGGCGACCTGGTTGTAGAGCGCCCCGCCGCGGACCTTGTACTGGACCATGTGCGTGTCGGGCGCGACCCACATCACCATCGCGTCGGCCTCGGCGCGCGGCGTCATGTCCGCGATCGGGATCGTCCCGCGATAGGCGACGAACCCCTCGGCGCGCGGCTCGCCTCTGGCGATCGTGCCACGCACGCGCGAGTTGAGCCCGTCGGCGGCGATCAGCGCCTGCGCGCGGTAGGACGCGCCGTCCGCGCAGCGGACCGTGACGCCGTCGGCGTCCTCCTCGAACGCCACCAGCTCTCGCCCGGTCTCGATCGTCACGAGCGGCTCGCGCACGCAGGCACCGAGCAGCTTGCGCTGGAGGTCGCTGCGGTGGACGACGACGTAGGGATGGCCGTAGCGGGCGACGAACGCGTCGCCCAGGTCGATCGAGGTGATCCGCTCGCCCGAGAGCGCGTCCATGTAGAGCAGCTCACGCGGCTGGACGGCGAGCGGCAGCAGCTCGTCGAGCACGCCGAGCCCGTCGAGCGCCCGCGTGGCGTTCGGTCCCAGCTGGATGCCGAAGCCGATCTCGGTGAACTCCAGCGCGCGCTCCAGCAGCCGGACCGGGCGGCCGGCGCGCGCGAGCGCGAGCGCGGCGGTGAGCCCGCCGACGCCGCCGCCCGCGATCAGCGTCTCGACCTCCACCGGCGAGCCGTCGGCGACCGCGCTCATGCGACGCGCCCGGTGGCCAGCGCCGCGCGCGCGGCGGTCTGCATCGTCAGCTGTCCGATGCCGTCGATCGTGAGCACGACCTCGTCGCCGGGGCGGATCTCGCCGACACCCTCGGGCGTGCCGGTCGCGATCAGGTCGCCGGGCGACAGCGTCATGGCCGTCGAGTACAGCTCGACCAGGCGCGGGATGTCGTAGATCAGGTCGCACGTGTTGGCCCGTTGGCGCAGCTCACCGTTGACAGTCAGCTCGAACGCGATGTCGGCGTGGTCGGCGACCTCGTCGGCGGTCACGATCGCGGGACCGATCGGCGTGAACGTGTCGAAGCTCTTGCGGTAGGAGCGGTCCTCCTGGCCGCGCATCGTGATGTCGAGCAACGGCACGTACCCGAAGACGTGGTCCATCGCGCGCTCACGTGGCACCGACGACGCGGTCGAGCCGATCACGACGCCGATCTCCGCCTCGTGGTCGAAGCGGCGGTCGTCGAACGGCAGCAGGATCCGTTCGTCGGGCCCCGCGATCGACGAGGACGCCTTGACGAACCCGGCGTAGGTCTCGATCGTCTTGATGACCTCGCCGTCGTAGACGCCGCCCTCGCCGCCCATCTCGTCCTGGTGGCGCTTGTAGTTGACGGGCGCGGCAGCGAGCGTGCCCGGCGCGGGCAGCGGAGCGCGCAGGGTCACGTCCGCGACGTCGAGCTGCGGGCCAGCCGCGATCGCGGACTCGACCGCGGGTCGCAGCTCGTCCCAGACGGCGATCAGCGTCGCCATCCGGCGATCGTGCGCGACGGTCTCGTCGACGAGGTCCGTGATCTCGGCGAGCCGTCCGTCGCCGCGTCCGGCGCCGAGTCGGAAGTCGTCGAAGCTGTAGAGGTGCATGTGGTGATCTCGCTGGTCGGTTGGGGGGTGACGGTCGGCTAGGCGTCGGCGCGCTCGCGCAGCAGGCCGAGCGCGCGCAGCGCGGGGGCGTCGGAGAAGGAGAAGAGCAGCGCGCCGTCGGCGGTCTCGTGGCTGTGCAGTGCCCACGTCGGCACGACAAACGTGTCGCCGGGCGCCCAGTCGAACGCCCTGCCGTCGATCACCGAGCGGCCCTCGCCGCGGATCACGTGGTAGACGGTGCTCGCCGTGTGACGGTGCGACCGCGTCGCGGTAGCGGGCCGCAGCTGCTGGATGTAGGCGGACATCGTCGGCAGGGCGGAGGCGTTGGTCGCCGGGTCGCGGTACTCGAGGATCAGGTCGTCGAACGGGTTGCCCTCCGCGTCCGCGAGCTCGGCGAGCGCCCGCTCGGCGTCGGCCAGCTTCCAGACGAGCGTCGGCGCCGGATGGTCCTCGGCCAGCAGCGGCTGCAGCGTGCCGGCGCGGCGTGCCGCCGACGCCATCGGCTGCTGCGGAATCGGGCCCTCGTGACGCTCGACGAAGCAGGCGTGCATCGCGTGCACGATCGACAGGTCCAGCCCGTCGAGCCAGATCATCGGCCCCTCGCCCTCGTGCCCGTGCTCGTGCCACGTCCAGTTCGGCGTGATCACGAAGTCGCCGACCTCCATCTCGCAGCGACGGCCGTCGACGGCGGTGTAGGCGCCTTTGCCCTCGACGATGTAGCGCAGCGCCGCGGGCGTGTGACGGTGCGCCGGCGCGACCTCCCCCGGCAGCACCATCTGCATCGCGGCCCACAGCGTGTCGGTCGCGCGCGCGACCTCGTGCTCGGCGGTGCCGGGGTTGCGCAGCGCCAGCACGCGGCGCTCGGCGTCCTCGGCCGAGATCAGGCCGCCGGCGCGCTCGATCAGGCTGCGCACCTCGTCGTACCTCCAGAGGCGCGGGACCATCGCCGTCGTCGGCTCGGGCGTCAGCGCGCCCTTCATCGTCCAGAGCGGCTCGTAGTCGCGCTCGTCGAGCACCCGGTACAGGTCCTCCAGCGTCTCGACGCCGTCAGCGGCGTCCTCTTGCGTCGTCGAATTCATCGTTCTTCTCTCCGCAATAGAAGTCTGCTTTCGGCAACAGTATTGCGCGGTCCGCAGATCTGTCAACGACTCCGCGCAATGCCGTTCTTTGATCCACACAACCATCGAGGTGCGCGTCGCCGCCCGGCCGGCTATCGTGCGACCCCGTGAGCACTGCCGCGGCCAACCCCAATCCCCGCCCGTCGCATCCGATCGCGTCGGTCGACAACGCCCTGACGCTGCTGGCGATGGTCGGCCAGCAGGACTCGATCCGCATCTCGGAGGCCAGCCGCGCGCTCGGCGTCGTGCCGTCGACCGCCTCGCGGCTGATGGCCATGCTGCAATACCACGACCTCGTCGTGCACGATCCCGAGACGCGCGCCTACCGTGCCGGGCCCGCCTTGATGCGCATCGGCCTCAACGTCGTCGAACGGATGGACGTCCGCCGCATCGTGCGGCCGTTCCTCGAGCGACTCGCGCAGGAGCTCGACGAGACGATCCACTTCCTCGTGCTCGACGGGACGTCAGTGATGTTCGTCGACGGCGTCGAGAGCCGACGCGCGGTCCGCACGACGCGACGCAACGGAGAGGTGCGGCCCGCGCACTGCACGTCGGGCGGCAAGGCGATGCTGGCCACGCTCTCGCGCGACGAGCTGCACCGCCGCTACCCCGACGACCGGGTCTCGCCATGCACGCCCAGATCGGTGACCTCGCGCGGTCAGCTCGAGCGCGAACTCGCGGCCGTCGACAGAAGGGGCTACGCGACCAGCGTGCAGGAGAGCGAGCCCGACATCGCGGCGCTCGGCGCCGCGATCAAATCACCCTCCGGCGCGCTGATCGGCGCCTTCAGCGTCTCGCTGCCGATGACGCGATACAGCCGCGCTACGTTCGCCGCTATGGTCGACCCGCTGCTCGCGACCGCTCGTGACGCCAGTGAGCAGCTCGCCTTCGCGGAGCTGCTCGAGGCCAAGCGCGGCTGATGCGCGCGGGGCCGGCGCGCACGATGCCGACCCCGCCGCCACCGGTCAGCGCGGCATCGCCACGCTGACCGCGCCACCGTCGACGGTGAGCGTCTCGCCGGTCACCCACGCCGACTCGTCGCAGGCGAAGTAGAGCGCGGCGAAGGCGACGTCCGCCGGGCGTCCGACGCGGCCCAAGGGCAGCCGCGCGCCGATCCGCTCGCGTGCGCCCGGCTGGTCGAGGATGAAACTCGTGACCGGCGCGTCGATGAAGCCCGGCAGCACCGCGTTGGCGCGGATTCCGTAGGACGCGCCCTCGGCGGCGACCTGACGCGTCAGGCCGAGCAGCCCCGCCTTCGCCGCGCTGTGCCCAGTCGACGAGCCTGGCCCCGACTCCGGCAGCGGCAAGCCGCGCAATGCCGCCGTCGAGGAGGTGTTGACGATGCTCGATCCGCCGCCCTGGCGCACCAGGTGCGGCCAGGCCGCCTCGATCGTCGCGAAGACGAGGTCGAGCTCGCCGCGGATCGTCGTCTGCCACGCCTCCCACATGTCGGCGTCGCCGAGGCGGCGCATGACGGCATGCGAGGCGTTGTTGTACAGCACGTCGATGCGGCCGAAGCGCGCGACGCCCTCCTCGATCCAGCGCCGTGCCCCGCCTTCCGCGGTCAGGTCCAGCGGATGCAGCGACGCCGCTCTGCCGCCGGCGGCGACGATCCGGTCGACCGTCTCCTGGGCGCCCTCCGCCCTCAGGTCGCATCCCCACACGGTCGCGCCCTCTCGCGCGAACAGCTCGGCGGCGGCGCGCCCCTGACCGCCGCCCGTACCGGTGATGAAGGCCACGCGCCCTTCGAGGCGCCGGCTCGTGCCCGGCCCGCTCACGCGACCGCTCCGAGCGGTGCTGCCGCTGGCGCGAGCCTGGCGTCGAGGTCGAGCTGGGGCAGCAGCAGGTCGGCCACCCGGTATGCCTCCTCGTGGAAGGGCGGAGCCCAGATGATGAAGCGATCGATGCCGGCGATCGTCTGGATCTCCCGCATCCGCTCGGCTACCTGCCGCGGGTCGCCGATCAGCATCGAGTTGGGCGCCGCCAGCAGCCGGCGCAGATCGATGCCGGCGCGGTCGATCGGCCCGTTCCACATGTTCGGGTAGAACTCGAGGTCCCGGGCCGCGAGCATGCGACCGTCCTCGATCGCCTCGATGCAACGACGTTCGCGCGCGTCGGCCGTGGCCGGATCCGCCGCGAGCGCCGCCTGCCAGCCCTTCGACGCCTTGATCTCGTCGATCGAGACGTGCGCGAGCTTGCGCTCGGCCTCGGCCCACGCCTCGTCCTCGGTCTCGCGCACGAGCACGCCGATCGAGACGCCGAAGCTCGGCACCGGGCGCCCGAGCTGCCGAGCGATCTCGGCCGCGAGGGCAGTCCGCTGAGCCAGCTCGGTGGGCGTGCCGACGGCGGCGAGATAGGTGTCGACGAGCGGCACGACCGCCTGCAGGCCCTCCGGCGAGCCCGCCGCGCCCCACAGGGGCGGGTGCGGCGTCTGCCGGGGTTCCAGGCTCAGGAACGTCTCCGGGCGCTCGATCGGAAACAGCTCGCTGGCCGGCGGCTGCTGCCCGGCGTAGAGCGTGCGGAAGGCGTTCCAGTAGTCGCTCAGCATCCGATAGCGCTGGTCCTTCTCCAGGTGCAGGCCGTGCGCCGCCATCGTCACCGGGTTGCTGCCGACGACGTTGATCATCAGCCGCCCGTCTGAGACGTGGTCGAGGCTGAGCGCGGCGAGCGCGAGCTGCGTCGGCGTCATTACACCCGGATACGCGGCGATCAGAAAGCGCATCCGCTCGGTCACCGGCGCGATCGACGCCGCCATCGTCCACGGGTCGAACGTGCCCGGCAGGCCGATCGCCATCAGCGCACCCGAGAACGGCAGTGTGTCGACGGCCTCCGCGACCTGCCGGACGCGGCGGTGGTCGGGCCGCCAGCGGCCCGACCTGCGCCACGGGTGCGGGCCGTCGTACTCGCCGCCCAGAGTCCAGAGCACCTCCATCAGGCCACCTCCACCCTCACGGCGCGGCGGATCGCGGACCCGACGGTGCGCGCCACCCGGTCGGGCTGGTCGACGTGCGGGAAGTGCCCGCAGCGGTCGATCAGGTGGAAGCCGACCGGCGCCGGCCCCTCGCCGACGATGTCGTTGAGCACGGCGGCGTGCTGGATCTCGGCCGTCGGGTCCTCAGCGCCCCATACGAGCGTCAACGGGACCGCGTACCCGACCTCGCGGCAGTAGGCGTAGAAGGCGTCCATCGCCCCGTACGCCGACGCGGTGATCTCAGACCTCGCACCGTCCAGCTCCAGCCGCGCGACCGCGCCACGGTGCGCGGCGCCGCGCGCGTGCTCCACGCAGGCGTCGAGCAGCTCGCGCTCGCCGCGCTCGGCCGAGAAGCACAGCCGGTCCAGCGCCCAGCGCTGCGAGCGACGGCTCCAGCGCGGTGCCGGCGGATGCAGCAGCGCGATGTTGTCGAGGCCGTCGCTGGTCGGCGCTGCGGCGACCGGCGCCAGCAGCGCGCACGACGCGACCGCGACGCCGAGATGCTCGTCGCGAGCGAGCGCGAGCGTCGCCAGCGACGCGTCGCCATGCCCGACCAGGTGCAGTTCGTTCGGCGCGAGCGCCGCGATCAGCTCACGCGCGAAGGCGATCGTCCCGCCGACGGTCAGGTCCTCGACCGACCTCGCGGGCGTCCCGCCGGCGCCGGGCAGATCCGGCGCGACGACGCGGTGCCCGTCGAGGTCGAGCCGCTCCAACAGCCCGCGCAGCGTGTCCGCCGAGGCGGCGAACGACGACAAGCCGGGCGTTCCGCCGTGCAGGACGAGCACGAGGCGCGACCCCGTCCCGGTCTCCAGCGCGCGCACGTCGCGGTCGCCGACGCGGAGCCGCAGCTCCCGGATCTCGTCAGGCATCCTTCTCCACCTCCGCGACGAAGTCGCGCACCGTGTCGTCGAACCACTGTGGGTGCTCCCGGTAGGGGAAGTGCCCGCTCTTGTCGACGACGCTCAGCGTGACGGGCGTCCCCTTGCCCGCCACGATGTCGAACAGGTCGAAGCCGAGCTTGACCGGAACCGTCCGGTCCGTCCGCCCCCAGACGATCTGCGTCGGCCGCTGCAGCCGGCCCTCCTCCAGCCAGCGCAGCGTCTCGCGCTTGTCGGCCGCCAAGCCCGGTCGAAAGAAGCGTTCGAGCAGCCGCTGCCTGGTGATGCGCTCCAGCATCCTCCGGTAGGGCTCGTCGGCCATGTGGTCGACGAACGGCGCCATCCACTCCTCCGTGACGTGCTCTGTCCCGTAGCTGTAGCGCTCGTGCACCCAGAGCATGCCCTCCATGCCGTACGGCGAGTGAGGGTTGCCCGACAGCGCGACGGCGTTCATCGGGACGCCGGGACCGAGCGTCCCGGACGTCACGATCGTCAGCGACCGCACGAGGTCCTGGCGCAGCAGCGTCGCGCGGGTCGTGAGGAAGCCGCCGCGCGAGTGCCCGATCAGATGGACGGGCTCGAGCTCGAGCGCCTCCAGGAAGCCGATCAGGTGCGCGACGTTGAACGCCATCGTGAAGTCCTCGTCGCGCTCCGGTGCCGAGCTGTACCCGTTGCCGGGGCGGTCGTAGACGATCACGCGCGCGAATCTCGACAGGCGCTGGAAGGTCTCGCTCCAGACCATCGCGCAGACGCCGCCGCCGGAGGTCGGCGGACCGGCGTTGCCGCCGTAGACGAGCACGATCGTCGGCCCGCTCCCCCGGTCGGCGTACCACGTTCTGATCCCGTCGACGTCAATCCACTGCGCCGGGCCGAAGCCGGGGTAGGTCGGCACGTCGACCGTCGCCTGCGCGCTCATCGCCGATACCCCTGCTCGACCGTCCAGCGCGCGATCTCGTCGCCGCGCGCGAACCAGACGTCGGCGTGGCCCTTCGCGTAGCGGATCAGCTCGCGGACGGTCGGGACCATCGTCGGGCGCCCCGCGCCGTGCGCGTGGAGCACGAGCCCGAGCGTGTTGGGCCGTCCCTCGACCGCTTCGTGGTAGACCGCGTCGAACGTGCGCTTGAAGCTGTCGGCCAAGACTGCGGGCCCGTGGCCGGGCAGGATCCACTGCAGCAGGTCGTTGGCGTTGAGATCGACGCTGGGGACGACGACCATCGAGCGCTCGCCGACCTCCTTGACGAACGGCAGGTCGTCGCTCGCGTCATCGCCCGTGTAGAGGATGCCGGCGTCGAGCAGCAGCTCGTCGGAGTCGGGCGAGCCCATCTTGCCGGGACTGGTCCAGCCGACCGGACGCTGGCCGCCGGCGCGTTCGATCGCGTCGAGCGTCTCGGCGATCATCCGCCGCTCGTCGTCGCCGCCCGGGAGGAAGACGTCGTTGGCCCAGCCGTGTCCGACGAGTTCGTGGCCGGCGTCGGCGATCGCTCTGACGACGTGCGGATGACGTGCGGCGGCGAGGCCGTTGGTCGGCACGCTGACCGAGATGTCCTCCTCGGCGAACAGACGCAGGAGGCGCCACGCGCCGGCGTGGGCGCCGTACTCGCCGTAGGACTGGGAGAAGCCGTTGACGGCGTTGGGCGACGGCGCGGTCGCGAACTGCGACTGGCGCTCGAACGACTCGAAGGCGAGGATCACCTGGACGGCGACCTTCGCCTCACCGGGCCAGCGGACGGTGCGCCAGGCCTCGGAGTAGCGTGCCGTCGTCTCCGACGGCGCGGTGGTTGACATCGGGTGGTCTCCTGAGTATCAGGGGTGGGAAACGGTCTGCGCGCGACGGGTTCGCAGCTGGCGCCTCACGCCACCGCGCGCCGAGATGCGGTCGCCGAGCACGGCGCCCATCAGGATCAGGCCGGTGACGACCTGCTGCCAGAAGCTCTGCACGCCGGCGATGCTGAGGCCGTTCTGCAGGATCCCGATGAAGAGGACCCCCAGCGCGGTCCCGCCGACGCCGCCCAGCCCGCCGGCCAACGCGGTGCCGCCGAGCAGAACCGCGGCCGCCGCCTGCAGGGGCAGGTCGACGTTCACCTGGGCCGAGGCGGCGCCGACGCGACCGACCGCGATCACCCCGCCCAGCGCCGCGCACGCTCCGACCGTGGCATAGACGATCACGATCGTGCGGACGGCCGGGATGCCGGACAGGCGAGCGGCCGTGAGGCTGCCGCCGACGGCGTACACGTCGCGTCCGAAGTACGTCCGGTGCTGCACGAAGAGCGCGACGAGGAAGATCACGATCATGATCCAGATCGCCGTCGGCAGCCCGAGCGTCTCCTCGACGCCGATGCGGCTGATCAGCGGGGAGATCACGACCTCCGAGTGCGTTCCGGACCAGAGGTTCACGACGCCAGTCAGCGCCGTCATCGTCGCGAGCGTGACGACGAAGAAGGAGAGGCCGAGGCGGCCGATCATGTAGCCGTTGAAGAGGCCACCGATCAGCGCGCCGAGCACGATCGCGAGCACCACGGCGACCCCGTCGGGCACGCCGGCGCCCAGCAGTCTCGCGACGAAGATGCCCGACAGCGCGGCGACCGCGCCGACCGACAGGTCGAAGCCGCCGACGATCGTCACGAACGTCATGCCCATGCTGACGACCCAGAGGATCGCGATGCCGGTCAGCAGGTTCTTCACGTTCGCCTCGTTGAGGAAGCTGCCCTGCGTCATCGAGAAGAACGCGAAGAGCGCGATCACGAGGAACAGGACCGGGCGGAAGTTGCGGGTCCGCGCCCAGGCGGACGCGAGCGGCGAGGCGGCGGCGCGCCGCTCGGCCCCGCGCTCGCCGTCTTCGGTCACGACGTTGGTGCTCACAGGTGGCCTCCGGCATAGCGTCCAAGCACGGCCTCCGAGGCGTCGGCGGCCGCGACGGAAGCGACGACGCTTCCGCGGAACATCACAAGGATTCGATCGCAGAGCTCGAGCAGCTCCGGGTTGTCCGATGAGCTCACCAGCAGCGCGACGCCGTCGTCGGCGGCCGCGCGCAGCAGCTCGTGAATGTCGGCTTTGGAGTTGACGTCGACGCCGCGCGTCGGCTCGTCGAGCAGCAGCACACGCGAGCCGGCGGCGATCCACTTGCCGAGCGCGACCTTCTGCTGGTTGCCGCCGCTCAGCGTCGCGACGGCCACGTCCGGGGATGAGGCGCGGATCTGCATCCGCTCCATCACGGTCGCGACGGCCACGTCGCAGGCGGGGTCACGCGGCGAACGCAAGCGCCCCGCACTGGAGGTCATCGCCATCGTGATGTTCTCGCGCACGCTGCGGCGCAGCACGAGCCCCTGAACCTTGCGGTCCGGCGGCAGGTAGCCGACGCCGGCGGCGATCGCCTCGCGCGGCGTCGGCGCGCCGCGCGACGCGCCGCGGATGCGGACGTCGCCGGCCTCGATCGCGCGCACGCCGAAGATCGCCTCCAGCAGCTCGCTGCGACCGGCGCCGACGAGCCCGGCGATGCCGACGATCTCGCCGTCGGCGACGTCGAGGTCGACCGTCGCCGCGGCGCCGGCGACGCGCAGTCCGCGCACCTCCAGTGCCGGGGCGCGCTCGCGGTCGGCGCCGTCGCGCGCGACCAGGTCGCGGCGGGCCCCGGAGCTGCCGACCATCGCGTCGATCACACCGTCGACGTCGAAGTCGCTGATCGGGCCCGTCGCGGCCGTGAGTCCGTCGCGCAGCACCGTCAGCTCGTCGACGATCGCGAACATCTCGCCCAGGCGGTGCGAGACGAAGACGACCGACACGCCGGCGGCGCGCACGCCTCTCACCGCTCTGAAGAGCGACCCGACCTCGTCGTCGGTCAGCGAGCTGGTCGGCTCGTCGAGGATCAGGATGCGGGCGTCCATCGACAGCGCCCGCGCGATCTCGACCATCTGCTGCTGGTCCGGCGCGAGCTCGCCGGCGAGGCGTCCGGGTTCGATCTCGAGCGCGAGGCGCTCCAGCACGCCGGCAGCCCGCGACTCGGTCGCAGCCCAGTCGATCCCGGAGGCGCGCTTGACGGCGCGATGCCCCAGGAAGATGTTCTCGGCGACCGTCAGGTGCATCGCCAACGCGGTCTCCTGCGAGACCATCGCGATCCCGCGCTCGAGCGCGCCGGCCGGCGTGCGGAAGCTGACCGGCTCGCCGTCGATCAGCAGCTGTCCCTCGTTCAGGCTCAACTGCCCGGAGAGGATGCCCAGCAGCGTCGACTTGCCCGACCCGTTCTCCCCGATCAGGCCGTGGACGACGCCGGGTGCGCTGATCGTCAGGTTCGCGCCCCGCAGCGCTCTGACGCCACCGAACCGCTTCTTCGCGTCGCGGAGCTCGAGCAGTGGCGGGCTCGAGCTCGGCCGCTGGGCATGGACAGCCATCTGAACGTCCCTTCGCGTGCGGGGCCGGCGCTCAGCCGCCGAGCGCCTCGACCGAGCCGGCGTTGTCGCCGGTGACCAACGTCGGCTCCGGGACGATCTGCTCGGGCAGCGGCAGGTTCTGTCTGGTCAGCGCGTTGTAGGCGCCGCGGGCCATCTGGATGCCGACCTCGGGCGCGTTGAGCAGGACGGTTCCGGCGAGCTGCCCGGCCTCGACCATCTCGACCGCCGCGCTCTCGCCGCTGAAGCCGTAGACCCTGACGTCGGTTCTGCCGGCGGCACGCACGGTCGTCGCCGCGGTCTGCGCGGCGGGGTCGTTGAACGCGATGATCGCTCTCACGTCCGGGTGCCGGCTGAGGATCGTGTTGGTCGCGGTCGCAGCCGTTTCCGGGTTGGCGTCCTGCGCGTCGACGTTGCCGGCGAATCTCAGCCCGAAGCGCTCGCCCCACTCCCTGGCCTGGTCGACCGAGTAGCGCAGCAGCGGGACCGGCAGCGCCGTGCCGAGCGTGGCGAACTCGACGCTCGGCGTCTGGGCGGCAACGTCCTGCATCTGCAGGTACCGGCCTCTGTCGACGCCCTGGAGCACCGCGGAGAGGTAGCCCGGCATCAGCGGCTCGCCAGCGACGGGCGGCGTGTCCTGGCCGACGATCGGGATGCCGGCGGCGGTCGCCGCTCTCAGGCATGGCGTGAGCGCCGCCGGGTCGACCGCGTAGACCACCATCGCGTCGACTCTCTGGGCGACGAGCTGGTTGCACTGCGTGACCTGTCTGTCGACGTTGAGCCCGGCGTCGAGCACGGTCACGTCGGCGCCGAGGCGCTCCGCCTCAGCGACGCCGGACTCGACGACGGTGTGCACGAACTGGTTCGATGCGGCCGGCTCCAGCCAGCCGAGTCTGAACGTGAGGCCCTCCTCGACTCTGGGCTCGGCGTAGGCGTTGGCCAGCCTCGCCTCAGGACCGTCGTATGGCACGTCGCTCGACGCTGCCGCGGTGGTGGTGGTGCCCGCTGACGTCGTGGACGCCGCCGTCGAGTCGGCGCCGTCGTCTGAGCTGCCGCATCCGGCAAGGAGCGCAGCGGCCGCAATGGCGGCGACCACGCCGTGGAGGCGCGGCTTGCCAAGCAAGAGAGTCACGGACATACCTCGGCGTCGAGAGACAGATCTCCACGAATAGAACTCGTTTCTATTCGTGTTCGATCTTAGCCTCCGCATCCGCGCTGTCAAGGCAATCTCGCAACATAAGTCTGGTCTGCGCAACATCCGCAGGCGCGGACGCGCCACCTCGGACGAGGCGTGCTCCCGGCGTCGAATTGTGTTTGTCCCAATGTCTGAATTCACGACGCGGCGAGCCGCGCGGTCACCGTCACACCTTGTAGGTCGAGAGCACCGTCTCCGGGAAGAGGTCCTCCGGCGCCAGCCGCCTGGCAGCGACGCCCTGCTCGTGGCAGAAGCCCAGGAACGCGTCGATCGTCGGCCGGTTGGCCTCCAAGCCGTAGGGCCACGCGTCGGGTCCGCCGAACAGCTCACGCGCCTCCTGGAGCGCGTCGCCGGGCCACAGCAGCGGCGTGCGCGAGAGCCCCGGCTCACCGATCCGCTCCAGCGCGTTGCGCTTGGAGCGCTCGAACGCGCCCAGCAGGTTCATCGGCACCCAAGGATGCCGCTCGACGGTCTCGCCCCGCACCACGACGAGATGCATGATCGGGACGATCCCGGTGCGGGCGCCGTACTCCAGCTCGCGCACGCGATGGTCAGGGAACAGCCGGTCAACGGGCGCACCCGCCCCGAATCCGTCGGGCGGCCGGGCCGAGATGACGACGTCGAGGTCGCCCTCGCAGAGCATCTGCGTGAGGCTGCGGTCGGCGACCGGCGTGATCCGCACCCCGTCGGGCAGCGCCAGCCTGGCCTGCTCGTGGCGGCCCGGCTGGTTGACGCCGCCCTGGAACCATCGCGCCTGCGCGAGGTCGAGGCCGAATTCATGCATCAGCAGCGCCCGCGCGTACACACCCGCGGTCTGCGCCCATTCGGCGACGCCGATGCGCGCGCCCGCCAACGCATCGCTTCGGACGCCGGACCCGGCGCGCACGTAGATCGCCGAGTGCCGGAACACGCGCGAGGTGAAGACAGGCAGCGCGACGAGCGAACTGTCGCCGGCGGCGCGCATCGAGGCGTACTTGGCGAACGACAGCTCAGAGACGTCCCACTCGCGAAACGCGACGAAGCGGAAGAAGACCTCCTCCGGCGAAAGGTCGAGCGAGGTCAGCGCGACGCCCTCCACCTTCACTTTTCCGGAACAGAGATCCCGGACGTGATCGGAGTCGGCGATGGCGATGGTCAGAGGAATGTCGGGCATGTCACCTCGGTCTCGTAGAGATCTAATAGAAACGAGTTCTACTTCGCGCGTTTATAGTCCGCCGCATGACAGTCGCTCCGAAGATCCAATCGCTCGAGCGAGCGCTGAACGTGCTCGGGATGTTCGGGCCGCAGACACCGACGCTGTCGCTCAGCGAGATCGCCGAGGCGCTCGGCGCCTACCCCAGCACCACGCATCGCCTGCTGCTCACGCTCGAGGAGGCCAGCTTCCTGCGACGCGACGAGGCGACCAACCGCTACCAACTGGGTCCGCGGCTGCTGGAGCTCGCCGGGCACGTGCTCGCTCAGTACGACATGCGCGCGATCGCGGTGCCGCGCATGCGCGAGCTCGTCGACGCGGTCGGCGAGACCGCCGGCATGTGCTACTACGAGCGCGGCGAGATCGTCTTCATGGACACGATCCCGGGCACCCACCCGGTGATGATCACACTGCGTGTGGGCGGCCGCGCGCAGGCCCACTGCGCGGCCGGCGGTCGCGCGATCCTCGCGCATCTGCCGCACGAAGCCGAGCGCCTCGCGGCGACCGAGCTGGGGAAGTGCAGCGCCGGAGTGGACTTTCGTGGCAGACGTCTGCTCAGAGAGCTCGACGGCATCCGCGAGCGCGGGTTCTCCTATGACGAGGGCACCTATCTCGACGGCATCAACGCGGCCGCCGCGGCGATCCTCGACCACGAGGACCGGCCGGTCGCCGGGCTCGTCGTCACGGGTCCCGCCGTGCGGCTGCCCCGCAAGCGCCTGCTCGAGGTCGGCGTGATCGTCCGCACGGCGGCCGCCGACGTCTCGACCGAGCTGCGCAGCAAGGCGCGCGCCGTGACGACCGGCGACTGAGCGGACCGCCGGCTCCGACCTCACGCGCTCGGCGCCGTCGCGCCGGGCGCCGGCTCACCCAGCAGTGGCACCACGCGCTCGCCGAACGCCTGCAAATCGTCGACGTAGTCCGGGAACGCGAGCATGCACCCGGCCATCAGGTTCTCGTCGCGCAGCGCGCAGAGCTGCTCGGCGATCCGCTCGTAGGAACCGATCAACGGGGTCTGCCCCATGAACAGCGACTTCTCCACCTCGAGCGCACTGGCGGCCGCCCCGCCGGCGGCGTCCATGCTCATGTCGCGGCGCATCGTGGCGATCGCTGCGGTGTCGGCGCGCGCGAGCAGCTCGCGGTAGCGGCGCCGCGCGGCCTCCTCGGTCTCGGCCGCGACGATCATGAAGAGGGCGAGCGTCCTGACGTCCCGGCCGCTGGCGGCCGCTTCGGCGTCGAGCCTCTGCTTCATCTCGGGCAACTGCTCCGGCGAGCCGACGACGAAGTTGTAGTCGCCCAGCTCGGCGGTGAAGCGCATGCCGCGCTCGGAGCGCCCCGCGCACACGATCGGGATCCGGCGCGGCGGCAGCGGGAGACACTGCGCGTCGTCGAGCGTGAAGTACTCGCCCTTGAAGCTCGAGCGGCCGGTCTCCCACAGCTCCTGCAGGATCGTGACGTACTCCGTGGCGTAGTCGTAGCGCCGCGAGTAGTGCTGGTCGCCGGGCCACATCGACCACTGCGCGTACTCGGAGCGGTACCAGCCCGTGACGATGTTGAGCGCAAAGCGGCCCTCCGCGAGCTGGTCGACCGTCACCGCCTGGCGCGCCGTCAGCGCCGGGTGGATCGCCAGCACGGGCACCGAGGGGATCAGCGTGATCCGCTCGGTCTCGCGCGCGAGCCCGGCCATCAGCGTGAACGAGTCGAGCGCCTCGTTCCAGAACCCCATCTCACCACCGAAGCCCCGGTGCTTGACCATCGAGAGAGCGAACGCGAAGCCGAGCTGCTCGGCGCGCTTGGTGACGTCCAGGCTGAGCTCCCAGGTCGGGGGGCGCGTGGGGACGGCGGTCGTCATCGCGAACCCGCCGGTCGCGCTGGGAAGGAAGATGCCGAGGTCCATGGTCACTCCGTCTCTATGCTGGCGGCGCGCAGGGACGCGGCCGCCTCGGAAAGTCCGACGACGTCGGCGTACTTGAGCCGCATGTCCCAGATCGACTGCTCGTGTGCGGCGCGGTCGCGGTCGCCGATCGCCTCCTCGACGACGATCGGGCGGATGCCGTTCTGCAGCGCGTCGACGGCGCTCGCGCGGACGCAGCCGCTGGTCGTGCAGCCGGCGATCACGAGCGTGTCGACACGGGCGAAGACGAGGCGCGAGAGCAGGTCCGTGCCGAAGAACGCACTTGCGTACTTCTTGACGACGAGGTGGTCGTTCGGAGCGCGGTCCAGCCGCGCGTCCAGCTCGACGGCCGGCGTCCCGGACCGCAGCGTGGTGGCGCCGCCTGCCTTGATGCGCCAGAGCCCGGCGTCGGCGAGATCCGCCGCGTCGTAGGCGACGGTGGTGAAGAAGACGGGGACGCCGACGCCGTGAGCGGCGGCGAGCAGTTCATTCGTCGCTGCGATCTGCGGTCCAAGCTCTGCCCCCAACGGCTGCGACGGATCCGTGAAGCCGTTGATGAGGTCGATCACCAGGAGGCCAGGTCGCTGGCCGAAGCCCAGCGTGAGACCGAAGCCGCGCTCCTGCAGTCGGGTCGGCAGCGCGCCGGAGCCGCTCATGCGCGCGCCGCCTTGCGGTCAGCCAGCGCGGCGGTCGCCGCGGCATGCGCCTCGTGTCCGAGGTACCAGTCGGCGATCTCGTCGGTCGTCGCGAACCAGACGTCGTCGTGCGCGACGATCTGGCGCAACGCGCGCTCCAGGTACTTGTGGCGAAACGGCTGCCCGATCACGAAGGGATGCAGCCCGATCGCCATCACCGCTCCGGGCCGCCTGACGCTCTGCGCGCGCATGACCTCGAACTGGTCGAGCAGGATCCGCTCGAAGTCGGGACCGGTCAGGCATCTGTCGATGAAGATCGGGATGTCGTTGACCTCCGGCGAATAGGGCACCGAGATCATCGGCCCCGGTTCGATGTCCAGCGGGAAGGGCTGGTCGTCGCAGCACCAGTCGAGCAGGTAGCGGGCGCCCAGCTCGGCGAGCAGCCTCGGCGTGTCGGGCGTCTCGGTGAAGGCCGGTCCGAGCCAGCCTCTCGGTGCTCGGCCCGTAGCCTCGGCGAGCGTGGCGAAGATCTCGCTGAGCGCGCGGCGCTCCTGCTCGAGCTCGATGTCGCTCCAGAAGCTCGAGTTGCTGATGCCGTGCGCGACCCAGCACCAGTTCCGCTCGACGCCGGCACGAACGATCTCGGGACGGCGGTGGCAGACGTCGCTGTTGATCAGCGCCGACGCCTTGATGCCGAGCTCGTCCAGCAGCTCAACGGTGCGCCACACGCCGACGCGGCTGCCGTAGTCGCGCCACGCGTGGTTGGCCGGATCCAGGGGGAGCCCGGCTGTCGGAGGGATCACGCTCGTCGCCGGCCTGCCCTCCTCGAACGTCTCGATGTTGAGGCCGACGTAGACCGCGAGCGACCGCCCGCCGGGCCATGTGAGCTCTGGCCGCTCGGTGATCGGCCAGTGGTCGATGAATGCAGGCGCCATGACAGTCCAATCCGCGCTTTCGACGCGTTGCCCTATAGCGATCTGGGCAAGATAGAAACGGTTTCTATTTCTGTCAAGGAAGGCGGCCGGACATCACTCGGCACCAACGCCTTCGGTCACCGCCTGCGCGATGCCAGCCTCGTCGTCGGCCCAAGTCCGCACCGCCGGCGCTGACGGCTTCATCTCCTGCGCGTCGGGTCGTGAGCCGCGGCGGCGCGACGCCAGCATTCGGCGTGGAGATCCACCTCGATCGGGAACGCGAAAGCTAAGCAGCGGCGGCGCAGACCGCGGGAGGCACTCCGGAAACTTGCCATCCACCATTTGGGCCCCTAAGAGCACCGGCCGCGTCGACGAGCGTGACGAGGGCGCGCGATCGCGACGCGCCCTGGGCCGCCGCCGTAGTCGTCGAGCACGTCGGAGCGGGCGGTCAAGTGCAGCGCCACGGGCCGATGAAGCCGCGCGGGTCGCGCTGCGGCGCCGCGAGCAGGACTGCGAACAGCCCGTGCGGCGTGGGTGTCGTCGGCGCGCCGACGACCGCTCCGAAGCGGCGCACCAGCTGGCCCGCGCGGTAGACGCTAACCGTCCCCGCGCGCGTGCGCACGTCGACCCACATGTCCGTGTGCCGCAGGCGCGCGACATCGGCCGGGATCCAGCCGCCGGCGGTGTTGGACCGGTCAGGGAGCCGGACCTTCAACCACGTTCGGCCCGGCTTCTCGCGCCGCTCGAGCAGGAGGCGGTTGCCGTCGCCGCCGAGCTCGCCGCCCGCGCCGCCACCGTCGGGCGCGCAGCTGATCCGCTCCGGCCGCACGGACAGCGCGACGGCGGTGCCCGGCGTCAGCTCCGCGGCCTCGACGACGCGCAGCTCGTGACCGCCGCAGCGCAGCTGAGCCGGACGTGCGAGGACCGGACCCAGCTGATCGCCGCGCCCCCTAGCGCGGGCTCGGTCTGTTCACGTGTTCGCAGCGACTGGAGCGTGCCGGGCGCCGGGATGGAGCCCTCTCATGAGCCCATCAACGACGACGTGCGGGGGATTCGAGCGTCGATCTGCGTCGACCATGAGCGCAGGTTCCAGACTCGGCGGGGGAAGGAGGCCGAGGGATCAGACGGGGGTCGGTTCGCGCTCCGCGGCCGGTCTGTCGACGTTCTCGACGAGGTGGCCTTCGAGCGAGACGTTGGGCATGATGCGGTCGAGCCAGCCGGGCAGCCACCAGGCGCGGTCGCCCATCAGCGTCACGACCGCCGGGGCGATCACGAGCCGCACGACGAGCACGTCGATCAGCACCGCGAGGCCGAGGCCGAGGCCCATCATCTTCGCGGTCACGTCGGGCTGGGTGACGAAGGCGAGGAAGACGGCGGCCATGATCAGGCCGGCGAAGAGGATCACCTTGCCGATCCGCGAGACGCCGTGGATGACGCTCGCGCGCGGCGCGTCGCCTTCGTTGTATGCCTCGTGGATCCGCGAGAGCAGGAAGACGTTGTAGTCCATGCTCAGGCCGAAGAGGATCGCGAAGATCATCACCGGGATGAACGAGACGATCGGGACGCCGGTGTCGGCGCCGATCAGGCTCGCGCCGATCCCCTCCTGGAAGACCGCGACGACGACGCCGTAGGCGGCCAGCACCGACAGCAGGTTGAAGACGGCCGAGACGAGCGGGATCAGCAGCGAGCGGAAGGCCGCCATCAGCAGCAGCACCGAGAGGCCGATCACCACCGCGATGAACAGCGGCAGGCGGCTGGCGACCTTCGCGGAGAAGTCCTCGAAGCCGGCCGTGTTGCCGCCGACGTAGACCTTCAGCGGCGTCTCGGCGGTGGCCGCCGGGATCGTCTCGTCGCGCATCTGCTCGAGCAGGTCGCTCGTCTTGGAGTCCTGCGGCGCGGTCGTCGGGATCGCGGTGATCGTCGCCATCTCGCCGTCCTCGGAGACCATCGCCGGCATCACCGCCGCGACGCCGGGCAGCTCGCCGACCGCCTGCTCCAGTCTCGTCAGCTGCGCTCTCGTCTGCGTGTCCCCTCTCGGGATGTCGACGGCGAGCAGGAACGGTCCGTTGGAGCCGGCGCCGAAGCCCTCGCTGAGCTTGTCGTACGCGATCCGCTGCGTTCTCGTGGTCGGCTGGTTGCCGTCGTCGGGCTGACCGAGCCGCATCTGCGTGACCGGGAAAGCGAACACCAGCAGCAGCACCACGCCGCCGGCGATCGACAGCCACGGCTTGCGCGTGACGAGCTCGCCCCAGCGGCTGAACGCCGGCGAGGGCTGCACATGCTCGGGCTTCTTCGGTCTCAGCCGCTTGGCGAAGGCGCCGATCATGATCGGCAGGATCGTGATCGCCGAGACGACGACGGCCGCGATGCCGATCGCCGCGCCGATGCCCATCTTGCCGATCATCGGGATGCCGATCACCAGCAGGCCGGCGATCGCGACCATCACGATCAGGCCGGCGGCGACGACCGAGGCGCCCGCGGTCGCCGCAGCCTTCGCGGAGGCGTCGCGGACGCTGTCGCCGGCGGCCGCCTGCTCGCGGTAGCGGCCGATGATCAGCAGCGCGTAGTCGATGCCGGCACCGAGGCCGAGCATCACCGCGATCGTCGACGCGAACGCCGGCAGCCCGAGCGGCTTGGCGAGCGCGGTCAGCAGGATCTGGCCGATCACGACGCCCAGCAGCGCGCCCAGCAGCGTCGCGCCCATCGCGGCCGCCGAGCGGAACAGCAGCGTCAGCAGGATGATCGCGATCGCGACGCCGATCAGCTCGCCGACCGGCGCCTCCTGCTCCTGCCCGAGGTCGACGACGATCCCGCGCATCGAGACGTCGACGCCGCCGGACTCCGCGCTGCGCGCGGCCTCCTCCAGCGCCTCCCCGTCCTCTCTCTCGACGTCGGTTGCCTCCACGTCGTAGCGGACCGAGACGTTCGCGATCCGCCCGTCTCTGGAGAGCGCGCCGCCGGCGCCGAAGGGATCGGCGACGGCCTCGACGTGGTCGAGGCCTCTGATCTGGCCGATCGCCTCCTCGATCGCGGCTCTGCGCTCGCCGTCGCTCAGCGTCCCGTCCTCGACGCTGAAGACGACGGTCGCGTCAGCACCGGCGAAGGCGGGGCTGTGCGCCTTGAAGAGGTCGAGCGCCTGCTGCGTCTCGGTGCCCGGGATCCCGAAGTCGTCCGCCGCTCTGCCGCCGGTGCCAGCCGCGACGCCGAGCAGCGCCACGACGACGAGCGCAGCGACGAGGCTGCGCTTCCAATGGTGGGTGAGCGCACGCGCGATGCGTGCGAGGAGTGCGGACATGAAGGCTCCGTCGAGTCGAGCGGCTGGCGAGAACTCGCCAAACACTACAGCGTCTTGCATTTTTTCCAAGACTGCGTATCTGCTTGTTCACGCGAAAGTGCTTCGTCTTGCAGGTCTGTTAGGGTCAGTGGGCATGGAGACCCGCGCGCCGCGACCGCCGCGTCAGCACAGCGAAAGCCCGCGCTCGTGAGCACGACCGCCCCGGGCCTGCGCGAGCGCAAGAAGGCGAGAACGCGCGCCGCGATCGTCCGAGCCACGCTGGAGCTGACGCTCGAACACGGCTTCGCGGCGGCGACGATCCCCCAGATCGCCGAGCGCGCCGACGTCGCTCCGCGCACCGTCTCGCTCTACTTCCCGCACAAGGAGGAGATCGTCTTCGACGGCGCCGCCGAGTCCGTCGACCGCCTCGTGACGCACCTGACGGGCGGCAGCGGCGACCTCGTCGAGGGCCTCAGAGCATGGCTCGCCGACGAGGCCACGCGCACGACCGACGACGACCTCGAACTGCTGCGCCACCGCGCGGTGGTCGCCGACCGCGACCTGCGCATGCGCGACCGCCAGCTGATGGAGGCGGCCGAGGAGAAGATCGCCTCCGTCGTCGCCGACGAGCTCAGCGAGTCGCTGACCGGCATCGGTCCGCGCACGTTCGCGACCGCGATGGTCAGCGTGCTCACCGCCGTCCGCGACGTCTACGTCAGCACGCACGACAGCGCGACCGCCGAGCAGGAGCTCGACCGCGGGCTCGCCTTCCTCCAGGCCGGCCTCGACGCGCTCCGCCGCACCGGCTGACGCAGCCCACCGGCCTCGTTCCACCCTACGACAGCCGCGCGTGTCATCACTCGCGTCACGCTGTCGACCGCTTCGCATCATCGCTTCGCTCGCTCACCACGAGCTCCGAAGTGCCGGGTTCAGGATCCCCCCTCTGCCAGCCGAAGGACCTGCGTCCTCGACCAGTTGCGAGTCGAGTGCCGCCCGCGGTGACCTGGGCTCACTCAAGCGGCGCGCCCTGCTCATCCAGCGAGCGCGAGATTGCATCCGCTCGCTCACCGGCCCGTTCCCGACGCTCCTCGAATGCGAGCACCGTTGCGAGCGGGATCCGCCAGTAACTCGAGCCCGGCAACTTGCGCGCCTCCATCTCCCCCGCCTCGATCAACCGCACCACGTGCTGACGCGAGAAGCCGAGCCGATCAGCTGCCCGCTGCGGCGAGAGCAACTCCTGCTCCTCGGCGACGGTGACAGCAATCCGCTTGCCCTCGCCGAGCAGCCGCTCGATCTCCTCCACCACGAGGCTCACACCTTCACGCCCATCAGGATCGAGATGCAAAGTCCTCATACCTCAACCTGGCCTACCTGCACATGCACACAGCCGCGCTCGCACAACCGCCGGGACCGCGCACCGGATGGCAGCTGGCAGCGCGAAGGTCGTCGGTTCGAGCCCGACTAGCTCCACTTCAAAAGTCGCCGCGCAAACCATTTGCGCGGCGACTTTGTATCTGGGGAGGATTTCCGCCCGGCTGTTGACCTGGAGGTCCTCGATCAGCAGGCGCAGCAGCGCCTTGGTTTCCTCCGGTTTCGCGGCCCTCAGCGTCTCTTCGAGGTGGTCGGCGACGGCGCGGAGCTGTCTGGCGTCCGGCGGTTCTTGGCTCGCGCCGTCGGCGAGATGGTAGGTCAGCTCGTCGTGTTGGTCGGTGAGCGTGTCGAGCTGGGATCGCAGCGCGGCGATGCGGCCGTCGAAGCGCCTGGGGTCGAGGTCGCCGGCCTCGAATGCCGAGTAGTACCGCTCGATCGCGCGCTCGGCTCTCTTGATCTCGGCGGCGATGCCGGCGCGGCGCGCGTCGATCTCGTCGCGCTCGCTGTCGTCGTGCGCGGCGGCCTGTTCGATTGCTTGTCTGATGAGGGTGCCGGTGCGGTAGGTGTCTGCGAGTTGGCGCAGGACGGCGTCCTCGAGCTTGTCCTTCGGCAGCCGGTCGCCGTCGCACGCTCTGCGACCGAGCTTCTGCCGGCCCGAGCACGCGTAGTAGTGGTAGGTGCCACCGTTGCCTCTCGCTGACATGCCGACGTAGGCGCGGTGGCAGCGACCACAGTTGATGACCCCGGTGAGGAGGAAGTCGCTGCGCTCCCCGACGCGGCGGGCGCAGTCCTCGCCGCGCTGCTTGAGCAACGCGCCCGCCCGCGCGAATGTCTCTTGGTCGATGAGGGGTTCATGGCGGCCGTCAAAGGTCTCCTCGCGCCAGTGGACGCGGCCGACGTACGCCTCGTTGGCGAGGATCGTCAGCACCTTCGCCGGCAGCCACGCTCTGCCGCGCGACGGCACGCCTTCGGCTGTGAGTTGTCGCGCGATCGACACGGACCCGAGCCGACCGGCAACGTAGAGGTCGAAGATCCGTCTCACGATCGGCGCCTCCCGCTCATCAGGCACGAGCGCCTTGTCTCTGGTGCGGGTGTAGCCGTACGGGATCCGGCCGTTGGGCCAGTAACCCTGCTTGGCACGGCGTTCGATGCCGGCGGTGATGCGATCGACGATCGTCGCGTGCTCGAACTCGGCAAAGACGCCGAGCATCTGCAACATCATCCGCCCCGCCGCCGACCCCGTATCGAACGGCTCCGTCGCCGACTTCAACACCACATCGAGGCCGTCCAGCTCCTCGGCGAGTTGCGCGAGCTGACGAACCTTCCGTGACAGCCGGTCGACGCGATAGACGAGCAGCAGATCGGCACCGCCGCGCCGCGCGAGATTCAGCGCGGCCTGCAGGCCCGGCCGGTCGAGTCTCGTGCCGGTCGAGCGGTCTTCGTGATGGGCGACGATCCGCCAGTCCTCCTGCACCGAACAGAACGCTTCCAGCCGTTCCCGCTGCGAGTGCAGCGAGGTCGGCTGATTCTCCTCATCCGTCGAGATCCGCGTGTACACAACGACGCGCACCTGCATCACCTCCGTGCAGTCAAGGGCGACAACCGCGCCCAGAACTCCGGGTTCTCCTTCCGCCACCGCCGCCCCAGACAGTCGGCGAGCGGCACTGGCTCCTCGCCGTCCGGGGGCGGCGTCAGGTCGACCAGCGCCAGAGGCGACCGCCGCGACTGATCGACCGACCGCCAGATCCGGCCCAGCGGCCCGGCATCGTCCAGCTCGCCGGTCGTCGTGACCAGCAGCGGCCAGTACTCCCAATGCTCCCGCACGAGATCCCACTCCGACGGCCGATCCGCGTCCACGAGCGCTCGACGCAGCGTCTCCACCCGTCGCTCAGACGGGACGACGAACAGAACGTTGGCGACGGTCCCGCCGCGCGCGTCATCCGACGCACGCCGGTAGCGATAGAGCTTCTCGCGCAGCACCGATCCCGACTCGGTCCCGCGATCCCATTCGAGCAGACACTCCACTCGCCCTGCCGGGGTCGAGAGCTGGACCCCGGCATCCGGGATCGGCTTCTCGCTGAGCCCGCCCGGAAGCACTCTGGCGACCGCGCCCGGACCGTGCCACCGCGCCACACCGGCACCGGGGGCCTTCAGCGTCGCCGCGACAAGACGGGTCACGAACCCGTTCACGCCGAGCCGGTGCGCGAGATGCCGATGGGCGCCCCAATCGCTGCGACGCTCCCAATGAAGCGCTCTGCGGTCCACGTCGAGGCACGCGGCGACAATATGAGCGCCCGCGTCGTCCAGCAGCCAGTGCGCCTGCGGCTTGCCCGCCCCTCGCGGAGCGGCCGGATAGAACCGATCGACCACACGGTGCCGGTACAGGAACAGCATCCGATCCTGCGCACGACGTACCGACGAGAAGAACAACACCGCGACCTGATCGGTCCGCAACACCCGCTGCTCAAACAGCGTCACCACGATCTCCCGATCACGATCCGTCAGATGCGCCGCCAACTCCCACACCTGCGCCTGCGTCACCCGCCCCGCACGCCCACGAAGAAGGGAAGACATCACGATCTCCTCCCTATTTCGGGACTTGTCGCTCTGACCGATCCCTTGCGACGACGGGCCATCCGGCCGCTCCGGCGTTGTCGGCCGGCGCCGTCGAAAGCGCCGGCCATACCGCCGCTCGAACCGCCGGCCAAACCGCGCCGCCGTCCGCCCGGCGCCACAGCACCGGCCAGCACGCGCGCGAGCAGCGCGACGGCCTCGCGCTCCTGCGCTTCGCTCATCCGCGTCAGTGTCGGCTGACGCACTTCGATCTCTGATCTCTCCAATGGGTGTCGCCGGCGAGACGCATCCCACCAACGAAACGTCCCGCCGATCGCGCCTGCGGTACCGGCGCGATGCTCCGCCGGCAGGGCGTGTAAGCAGCGCGTCAGCCATCCGTCAGCGCCCCGACGGCCCACCGGAAAGCCGCAGGACGGCCCGCGCCACTGCCCCGACGCGCAGCTCAAGACGCGTCAACCGATCGGCTTGATCCAAGCGGGCGACGTGCTCCCGTGTCGCGTCACGCACCAGCTCCCCGCGATGCACGCCAAGCCGATCGGCCGCCGAGCACAGCCGCTCCCACAGGTCGGCGTCGAACCGCACCGTCGTCACATGCCGGCGCCCCCTCACGACGACTCGCCCATCGCGCGCTCGCACAGCGGCAACAGCTCGGCGAGGCTGACGCCCAGCCCATCAGCGAGCGCCGCGAGGGTGTCGAGGATCGCACGCCGTCTCCATTCCGCATCCGAGAGCGGCGCCGCGGTCAGCCCGTCGATCGCAGCCCGGATCGTCTCCGTCACCGACACCGCCTCCACCCGAGCGACCAACCCGAGTGCCGCCGCCTGCCGATCGGTCAGTCGCAGCGTCAACGCGTGCGTCACGACCGCCGCTCTCCCGCGTCCTCAGCGATGTTGCGCTCGTAGATCGCGGCCAGCTCCGAGAGCGGCATGTTGAGCCCGACCGCGAGCTTGTCGATGGTGCCGAGCGTTGGATTGATCTCACCGCGCTCGATCGCGCCCACGTAGTTGTGATGAAGCCCCGCCGCCCGACCGAGCCCCATCTGCGACATCCCGCGCCGCGCCCGGACCTCCCGCACCGCGCGACCGAACGCGCCGACCCGCGAACTATCCCGTCGGCGCGGCATCACCAGCCGCCCGAACGCTCGCCATCCTCACGCTCGGCCAAGCGCGCGAGTACGTCGCCGATCGCCTCGCAGGCGTCCGCGCACTCCTTCGTCGCCTCCTGCTCGGAGCGGTCGCCGTCAACGTGGATCCGCACCCCATCCGCCGCAACGGCATTCAGGTGCCGCAGCGCGGTCGCCAGCGCGGCCGGTTCCATCGTGATCGCGAACTCCTCACCCGGATCGTCCTCGCCCCAGCCCAGGTCATCGAGCAGCCGCATCCCCAGCCCGAAGCGCTGCCGCAGCTTCCGTGCCTCCTCCACATCCCCTTGCGACAGCGCGGCGTAGATGTCCCCGACGCCGCTGAGGTCCGCGACAACCGCCGCGTGCAGCACATCGCGATGCGCCCGTCTGAGTGTGATCGACATTGCGTCCGACTCCTCTCGGTCCGAGCACCGAGAAGCACGCAGCCGAACACAACACCCCGCAGCAACAACGCCCGGCCCCGACCGACGGGAAACGCGCCAGCGGAAGACCCGAACGGTCTACGGTGTGCGGTGCGCCGAAGCTTGCTCTTCGGTGCAACCGGTCCGGGCGGGCGCACCAACGCCCGTCCGGACCACTATTTCGCCAATAGACGCGAAGACAAGATCAGACGGGGGCCTAACGCGCAAGGGACAAACGGCAATCAACCGGCTGCAGCGTTGCCGAGGACCGAACTGGTCCAAGCAGCCGACACGCTCATCGTTCGGCTGTTCGGCTCCGCCTGTCTCGGAAGTTGTCCAACCTTTGCGATGACCGGGACCTGCGCGGACACTCCAGCAACGACGCATGTTCCAGTCGCCAGGATCGGAATCGACTCGAAAGAGACCGCGTCAAGGTACGCCACTGCCTTTTCGATGGCTCTGATGTCGAGGCTGTTGACAAGGCGATGCAGAAAGTAGTTGTGAAGCTGAGAGATGATCGTCTCTGAGATGTCGTGGGGCCGCTGGCTCGCGATGGTGAGAAACACACCGAACTTCCGTCCCTCCTTCACGATCTCCTCAAAGGTCTCAAGGCGATAGTCGCGCCAAGCATCGCTCTCCCGCGTGGACTGAGTCGAGAGGATGTTGTGCGCTTCGTCAATAATGAGGTTGAGGTAGCGCTCCCCCGCCGGATCGGACGCCTTCTTCTGGTCGTAGAGTTGCTTGCAGAGCAACATAGGAACTACCTTCCGCATCGCGAGATTGACGCTGCGGAGGGAGACGACCGTGAGAGGCGTGCTAGGCAATGGCTCGTTCGAGACCTTCACCAGCTTCTTGATGTCTGGCACTCGGGCGTCCATACGCTTGATCAGCGGGCTGAGATGCTCGCGGTTGGCGTACCCGCTAACGATGTCCTCGTAGTACTGCAGCACCAACTTGAACCGGATGAGATCGATGTCATCAATGCCGCTGAAGTCGAGCCCAAGGCCAGCGATCGGACTAGTGATCAGGCCGTCCCAGACGACATTGTCGGCGTACGTCGCCTGTCCATGCTCCTGCCAGTAGAAGGTGCGGTTCTGGCTGTGGAACTTCAGACAGGTCGCGAATCGCGAGATGACTTGAGCGAGTTCGACAGTCGCCGCATCTCCGAGACAACCTTCGATCTCTCGCAGCACCTGAACTGCGGTGCGGCGATCAACCGACAGATCGCTAGTCTTCGTAGCACGCAGCACAACGTCAGCGACCACGCGCATGAGCTTTCTCGGGTCTTCAAGCAGGCGTTCCCAACGGTCGCTGTTGAGTACCCGTGTGATGAACGGCGCCTGCGTCTTCTCGGTCGCGTCCAAGAGGACGGTCCAAAAGACGGAATCTGCCAGAACTTCGGCCGGGAAGGGAAGCCGATCTTCACCATCAGGGACCCGCGTGTTCAAGACATATGTCGTCTTGAGGCTTGGGCCAGTGATGATCTCGCTACTGCGGTCGTCTTCGTCGGTGCGTGCTCTGTCGACGTACTCACCGTTGAAGTCGACAAGCACGAACCGAGCGCGGTCAAGAAAGCCCTGCTTGTCTCCGAAACGCTGGAAGACCTCGTGATACAACTTCGCGACCGTATACGACTTTCCGCTACCAGTATTGCCGAATACACCGATGTGGCTGGCGAAGATCGCGTCCACCCCGAGGTCGACGGGTTGGGTGGGCTCCGTTGCGAGGGCGCCGACGCGAAACGTTGGCTCCTCCGGTGGCGCGAACTGATGGATCAGCCGGAACTCTTCCTCGCTCAAGATGAAGCACTCGTTGTCCAAGAGAGGAAGCTCGCGTACCCCTCGCTCGAAGCGTCCCTCATGCAAGAAGCCGACAAGGCTGAGCTCGAGGGTCCGAGCGATCTTGTCCACGCTCCGGCGGTAGTCCGTAGACGTTCTCAGGCGATCCTCGTGGACATACTCGCCGTCAACCTTGGCGATCAGATCTACGAACCCCTTGACGATCTTCACGTAGCCTCCGACGCCAGCGTTGCGCACGATCGCACCGCGGAACACCATGTGCGAGCCGTTCTTGAGCTTGTCAACGGTGACCTTTACGCGGCGCCCCTCTACGGCGGAGACTCTTCCTACACGGAAGATCGCGTCGAGTTCCAGCAGGTCGCTGTCAAGCACCTTGAGGGTCCTCACTCACAGCGCCGTATGCAGCATTCGCAACGTCTACTCGCCCTGGCAACTCACTGGACATCGGCAAGAGAAAACGGTCGACCAACCCGTCCAGATCAAGGGACTGTCCGGCAGGGGGCACCACGTAGCCGATATTGCGATTCGGCACGTCGAGGTCGGGGATCAAGTCGCCGTACTTTGTGCGATCTGCCGGAGAGAAGCAGAAGATCACGACTTGGAGGGTGGGATTCGTGCGGGCTGCGCGAACGACAATCTTACGAAGGTGCTCATCACGAAACGAGAACCCGTGGACGAACAGAACGGAACTCTCGCGTTCCATCTCGTTCGCGAACCGACGAATCAGTTCGTAGTAGGTCTCGGTCAGAACGGTTGTGGCGAACTTCGTCTTTTCGGGGTTCACGATCACCAGCCGCCCATAAGCTCTGACGAAAGCTGCGAGGTCCTTTGGTGGTTCGAGGGCGCTTGCGGCCTCAACGATCTCTGCAGCGTTAAGGGACGCTGGATCTTTGAGCTGGATCAAATCCTTGCGAATGGGCCGAAGCGCCTCGGCCACCGCCCGCACGTCGGCGAGGTCACGATCGAAAACAATCTCCTGCGTTGGCGATTCAGTTGCCGCCCATTGCCACCCGACAGACCCATGCAGCTTGTAGAGATCGAATGTCGGGACTTCGGATCGATGCCCGTACCGAGGGCTGGAGCGAAGACGCATTGTGCCAAAGCCGCCGGGATCATAGACCGGCCGGAAGCGACCAGCGAAGCCGTCATTCAACGCGATTCCAAGCCGTTCGAAGGAGACCTCGAAAGCGAGATCGACGTTTGTGGTGAACAAGCTGATCTGCTTTGCAAGAAGGGAACTGCGCCGAGCAAGCAGCAAGCGATTGAGTGCCTGTCCGAACCGGGCGTAGGAGCGCAGGACTGGTATCGCCTCCGGCGCCCCGGACGTGAGCCCGACGTTTGGCGAGATCACAGTGTCGAAGAACATCGCCTGAACTGATGCTCGGGCGATTTCTCGGGCGCTTCTAGACCCGGCCGAGGCTTCGATCCCCGTCAACGCCTCCTCGATGTCGCCGAGCGGCGAGAAGAGCCTGCTTGGCGTTCCGGCGCCGATCAGGAAGCTGACATGCGCGTCTTGGACCGCGGCTCGCAGCCATTCGAGAGTGGGACCGTCGTCATGGGCTTCAGAACCGGACTCAAACACAGCCACCTCTCATCTCAGCAACGTGGGTCGTGCCGAGACGCATATTGGCCCACCCTCGGAGAAATCAATGCGCGCAGACTATCGGCGAGGTCCTAGGGACGACGCATCAGGCCTTCCCTACGTCGATTCGTCGGGCACTGACGCCACCATCGCGGGACAAGCCATGCGCTTCCGCCGATTCCGTCGTAGGAGATCGGATGTCTACAATACGGTTTGTCGACCCGAAACCGTCAGGGAGCGGAATGGAGCCGGTGCCGAGAATCAGATTCGACTTTTCCAAGCTGCCGAGCGACGTCGCGCTGCTTCTCTCGCAGCAACGTCACACGAGGGACCTCGCCGAGGACCTGGCTCGCACTATGCGCCTCGACGCCTCCGAGCAGCAACTCCTTCACGATGAACTCGTAGGCACCGTAGCCGACGTGGTTGATAGCTACCTCGATCATGCGACAAGGCCCTGCTCTGAACCTCGTTGAGATCCGCCACCCGCCCGCTGAAGCGGCGACAACTGAACCCGTGCGACTCCAACGGAAAGTGTGGCATCGATGCCTGGGCTGAGGCGTATGGAGCGTCTCGCGCTCTTTCTGGCTTGGAGCGAGCAATGCGCGTGGTGCCGTCGTCCGATCTTCTTCAGTGAGATGGAAGTGGAACACGTCATCCCAAAGTCCTTGCAAGGGCAGGATCTCAGAGACGCACTGACCCTTCACGCGTTGGGCGAGAATTACGATCTCAATGCACTTGAGAACCTCGTTCCAAGCTGCGGCCCGTGCAACAGCGGGAAGGGGAAGAGGCTCGCACCCGCAACTCCTGCCATCAGCTTGATCCTGACGACCGCACAAGAGCGCGCGCCTTCTATTCGGGCCGCAGCAGCTCGCTTCGCCACAAGACAAGCGATCGAGAAGGCGGTCGAGGTCGTCCTGGCAAACGCCGATCCCGTTCTCGACCAAGCGGCTCTTATTGCAGCTGGAAAGCAACTCGACACCGAGTTGCCCGAGGTCACCGGAACGTCGGCACGCCGACTGCACCCACTCCTGGATCTCGTGCTCGATCCAGACCGCTGGGCCCCCGTCTCTGGCACGAAGCACGCGATCTCGGTTGCCGACGGCCAGACCGGAGGGATCATCGGCTCCGACCCTAGCTTTCTCTGCTCGCGCTGCGGCTCTCACGGGCCCTGGAACGGCATCACTTGTCTGTCATGCGGCAACCGCGAAGCACCCGACTAATGCTGCTACTCATGCGTCGACCGGAAAGGCTCAGCGCGCAGATCAAGACGGCTCACGGCGAACACGGGGCGGTTTGTACGCCGCCCGGTTCTCTCCATTCACACGAACCCCCGCATGTGCGGGGGTTTCGTCGTTTTGGGGGGAGGCGGACTTCGAGGTTGCAGGCGCCAGGGAACCACCGGGGGGTGAACGCAGATCCAGAAAGAGGCGACAGCTGTCGCGATCGCCGGCCTCGCACCGAGACGGACGGCGGGTCACGGCCGCCTCAGTGGGTCTGAGGTCACGTCAACGCTGCATCGTTCGGTCGTCGAGCGCCGCGAGCGCTTGATGCAGGGGGCGGGTCAGGTAGGCGAGGTGGTCCGGCTCGCCGTGGCGGTGAGACAGGCGGCCCGGCGCGCCCAGCGGAGCGCGGTCGCGGATGTAGGCCAAGCACCCCTCGACGAGCGCGCGCATGTGCGCCAGCGCGGCGAGGTCGTTGCGTGCGTAGGCGTCGCCACGGGCGACGTAGACGGGTGAGGTGTGGGCGCCGACCGGGCGCTGCCAGGTGTCGTGGTGGAGGAGCCCGTCGCCGATCCCGCAGCGCGCGGCGATCCAGGTGTCCTGCTCGACGCGCACGGTGGCCGCGAGCACCAGCTCGTCGGTCGCCGTCTCGGCGCGCCGCATCGCGACGACCTCGCCGCCGGCGACGATCTCGAGCGTCCGCAGCGGGACGATCGAGCGCATCCGCGCCTCGACCTCGACCTGCTCACCCGCGTGCAGCAGCGTCGCGCCGACCGGCTCGCCGTCGACGGTCAGCGACAGCAGCGGACCGCTCGTCGCATACGAGGCCCCGGCGCGCAGGCCCGCGCACCAGCGCTCGAACTCCCGTGCCGCGTCCGTTCGCGCGCCCGCGCCCGCGCCGCCGGCCGCGACGGCGCCGGCTGCCTCGTCCGCCGGCAGCCGGACGTACGTGCGCATCACGCCGACCGGTGCCTCGGCGGTCATCTTGTCGCTGCCGCCGGCAAGCGGCAGGCGGTAGCCGGCGTTCAGGTAGCGGTACCACTCGCCGAGGTTGTAGGGATCCCAGGCGATCGCCTCGACCGCGTCCACGCGGCCGGTGGCGACCAGCGCCGGCGCCTCTCCGTACGGACACGGGAAATGGGCCAGCACGACCGTTCCGCCCTGCTCGTGGCACTCGTCGGCCCAGTGCGACAGCGTCGTCTCCAGCCCGCCGCCCAGCTCGGCCTCCTCCGCCCCGCCGGTGCACCACGGCATGATCGGTTCGCGCAGGCCCAGCAGGGAGATGTGGCCGAGCACGTTCTGCCGGTTCTCCTGCGCGGCGAAGGCGACGGTGCGACCGTCGCGTGCGGCGAGCGGCGCGCCGGTGAACTCCTCCGTGCTCGTGAACAGATGCGACCACTGGCTCTGCAGCAGGTTGACGACCGCAAGCCCCTCCCCCGCGCCCTCACGCAGCGCGCCTTGCGTCGAGAGGAAGTGCACGTGCGTGTCGCCCGCGAGCACCCCTTCGGCGCGCAGATCGGCGATCCGCCGCAGGCGCAGCACCAGCTCGCGCCGGCCCGGCGCGATCGTGACCGTCTCGCGCAGCGGGGCGACCTCGAAGCCGGCCGCCGCCTCGACGTGCAGCTCCCCGACGGGCAGCCAGCCTTCGCAGCTTCCGTCGACGTACGCGTAGCTGCGCGCGCCGAGCCGCAGGTCGCCACCGACGTCGAGGTTCCAGGTGCCCATGTCGCCGTTGACGTGGGCGTGGTGGCCATAGGGGGCGATCGGCACGCCGTCGCCGCTGCGCAGGTGCAGCCGGCAGGCGGCCGGCGCGCCGGTCGTGTCGTCGACGACGCGGATCCGCACCCACGCTCTGCGCGGGTCGGGCAGGGTGAAGCGGGCGCCGCCGCCGTCGAGCGTCCCGGCCGCGGTCAGCTCGCCCCAGCCGGCGCGCGCGACGACGTCGCCGTCGCGCAGCAGCGCGACGGTCGCCGACGGGCTCGCGCCGACGCGCGCGTACAACGCGGTGACCTCGGCCGGAAGCGGCGCACCGAAGCCGCCGACGGCGGTGACCGGATCATCGCCGGCGGGGAGCACCCGGCGGAACGGATGGGTCGCCGTGCCGCGGTCGACCTGCAGCGTGAAGCGCTCGACCTCCGCCGGCGCGACGGGCTTGGCCAGGTCGATCAGCAGCTCGCGCGCGACCTCGCGGCCGAGCGGCCGCTCGGCCAGCTGCGACACCGTCACGCCGGCGACGACCGCGGGCGGGGCGTCGTCGCGCGGGACGATCTCCAGCGCCGTCAGCTCGACCTGCGGGCGCGGGTTGCGCCACGCCCACAGGAAGTAGGCGTACGGCAGCACGTACGGCTCGCGCGTCTGCGGGTCGTCGAGCTCGGCCAGCCGCGCGCCGGCCTGATCGAAGCGGCCGCTGACGCGCGGCAGCAGCTGCTGCTCGTTGTCGGGCACGGCGAGGAACGGATACTGGCCCCAGTCCAGCGGCAGCGGCCGGCCGGGCCAGTCGCGCGCGGTCACGCCGATCTCGAAGCGCTCACGGATCGGCACGGTCTCGACGTGCCCGTCGGCGTAGCGGAAGCGGTAGTCGGCGATCTCCGCGCCGGCGGCGCCGCCGTCGAACAGGCGACTCTGCAGCAGCGCGTGGGCGACGACGACCCACTCCGCCCGGCGCGCGATCGGCAGCGCCACCGCGCGGCGCTCGGGGCCGCCGAAGCGGACGAGGCCGTCGATCCGGAACGGCAGCCCGTGGAAGCGCTGCTCGCCCCACGGGGCGTCGGCGTTCGGCAGCAGCTCGATCGTGCCGTCGGCGACGGCACGCAGGTCGAGCGGCTCGTAGCCGCTCACGCGCCCGCGTCCTCGTGCGCGCCGAGCCGCCGCAGCACGTTGTGCGTGATCCGCTCGGTGAACGGGTCGGCCATCGTCAGCCCGACGACCCACTCGGTCGTCCCGCCGTTGAAGACGGTTCCGCCGCGTTGGAAGCAGGCGATCATGCCGGCGCCGGTGACGCGGTCGACGAGCCGCTCGGGCGCGTCGTCGCCGAGGCCGGCGATCGTGGCGGTGAACTCCTCCATGTTGGCGCCGAGCGGCGCGCTGCCGCCCCAGCGGTCGACCTCGCCGAGCACCGCCGGGCAGAGCGCGAGGATCTCCAGGTTCTCGGGTGCGCCGTCCTCGTAGGTCGGGTACGGCATGCCGCGGTGGAAGGTGAACTCGACCGAGTCGACCTCGAACGCGGCCAATCCGACCGGCAGCGCGCCGAGCACGTCGCCATAGAAGAGGTCGGCCCCTTCGAAGGCCCCGTGATCGTGCCGGTAGACGGTGAAGCCGCCGCTGGAGCGCGGCGTCGCGGCGCCGTAGCGGTTGTAGATCCCGCCCGAGCCGTTCAGGCCCATCGTCGTCGCGCCCGGCCGGTCGACGCACTTCGCCTCCCACAGCGTCGTCGCGAGGTGAGGCGTCTCGGCGGCGACCGGGTCGAGCTTCGGCAGGCGGTAGCAGGCCTGGCGCGTTCCGCCCTCCTCCAACCGCACCTGCCACTCGTAGTTGCCGGCGAAGCGGGCGACGTTGCCGCCGCCGTCGACGAAGGCGTCGAGCGTGTCGCGCATCTTCCACGACCAGTACTCGTCGTGGCCGACGATCACCGCGCAGCGGTAGCCGTCGAGCGCGTCGGGACGCTCGTCGAGATCGTGCTGGGTCAACAGGTCGAAGCTGTAGCCGTGCTGCTCGCCCCAGACGACGAACGGCCGCTCGTAGGTCGCCCAGCCGGCGTCGGCGTGGTGGCGGCCGTAGCCGTGCAGGCGCGCCCACTCGTACGCCGGGTAGCGCGGCGTGAAGCCGATCGGCGGGTTGTCGCGGTTGCCCTCGCGCGGGGCGCCGGCCGGCTTGCGCAGGTGCCCGCGCGAAATCGGCCGGTGGAGGTGCGAGAGCGGCGTCGAGATCTCCTCGCGCGGGTCGTCGCCGATCCCGCGGTAGTGGTTGGCGCCGCCCCAGTCGTTGTACGCCAGCAGCGTGCTGGTCGTCACGACCAGCGCATAGGGAGTGTCACGGCCGGGCGCCGCCGAGCGCACGACGAAGAAGTGCTCGCGCTCCCAGCGCTCCCCGTCGGGCTGCTCGGCGCCGATCACGACGAGGTAGAACCCGCTGTGCCAGTCGGCGCCGATCTCGATCGACAGCGCGACCGGCCAGCCGCAGCCGACCGCGTACGCGTTCTCCGGCGTCGGGTGCGCGGCACCGGGCAGGCCGCTGCGCGCCCACACGCGCTCGGGCTGCAGACCGTCGCGGATCACCGCGACGTCGTAGGTCGCGGCGGTCGCGTGGACATGCAGGTCGACGCGCTCGCCGGGCGCGTAGGAGAAGCGGTCGGTGTAGCAGTACGCCTCGACGCGGCCGTCGGGCCCGGGGGCCGCTGAGGCCCGCTCGGCCGGCCAGCCGCGCGGCGCCCAGGCGCTCTCCGCCTTTATGCTCATGCCAGTCCTCCCAGTCTCCGCAGCACGTTGTGGGTGATCCGCTCGACGAACGGATCGCGCTCGATCAGGCCGACGACCCACTCGGTCGCGCCGGTGTTGACGACGGTGCCGCCGCGCTCGAAGCAGGCGAGCATGCCGGCCCCGTACTCGTGGTCGCGCAGGTAGTCGGGCAGGTCGTCGCCGAGGCCCTCGTAGAGCTCGTCGAGCTCCTTCACGTTCGCGCTCAGCGGGACGGTGCCTGCCCACGTGTCGCGCTCGCCGGCGGTCGCCGGGCACATCGCGAGGATCTCCAGGCCCTCCGGCGCGCCGTCCTCGTGCGTCGGGTACGGCAGCCCCTTGCGGAAGGTGAACTCGACGCCGTCGAGCTCGAAGGTCGCGATCCCGACCGGCAGCGCGCCGAGCTGGTCGCCGTAGCGCAGGTCGGTCCCCGCGAACAGCCAGTGGCCGGGACGGTAGACGGTGTAGCCGCCGGAGGAGCGCGGCGCGGCGGCACCGTAGCGGTTGTAGCAGCCAGCGGTGCCGCTGAGGCCGAGCGTCGCGGCGCCTGGGCGGCCGACGCTGCGGGCGTCCCAGATCGTCGTCGCCAGCCGCGGCGTCTCCGCCGCGGCGGGGTCGAGCGACGGCAGCCGGTAGCAGGCCTGCGTGGCGCCGTCGTCCTCCAGCCGCACCTGCCAGATGAAGTTGCCGCCGAAGCGCGCGACGTTGCCGCCGCCGTCGACGAAGCGGTCGACGGCGTCGCGCATCTCCCACGACCAGTACTCGTCGTGGCCGACGAACAGCGCGCAGGCGTAGCCGTCGAGCGCGTCGGGACGTTCGTGCAGGTCGTGCTGGGTGAGGTGGTCGACCGCGTAGCCATGCTGCTGCGCCCAGCGCGTGAACGGACCCTCGTAGGTCGCCCAGCCGGCGTCGGCGTGGTGGCGGCCGTAGCCGTGCAGCCGCGCCCACTCGTACGGCGGGTAGGTGGGCGTGAAGCCGATCGGCGGGGTGAAGCGGTTCGCCTCGCGCGGAGCGCTCGCCGGCTTGCGCAGCATCCCGCGCGCGATCGGGCGCCGCACCGCCGAGAGCGGCGAGCCGACGTCGACGCGCGGGTCGTCGCTGAGGCCGCGGTAGTGGTTGGCGCCGCCCCAGTCGTTGTAGGCGAGCAGCGTCGAGGTCGCGTGGACGAGCACGAACGGGCTCGCCGGCGCGGGGGCGAGCACGACGAAGAAGTGCTCGCGCTCCCAGCGCGAGCCGTCCGGCAGGTCGACGGCGATCGTCAGCAGGTGGAAGCCCGACGGCCAGTCGGAGGGAATCTCGAAGCTGACGCCGACCGGCCAGCCGCAACCGGCGGCGTAGGCTTCGGCGGGGGTCGGCGCGTCGACCCCCGCGAGCCCGCTGCGCTCCCACACGACCTCCGGCTCCGCGCCGTCGCGCGTGACGATCAGGTCGTACGTCGGCGCGGTCGCGAGCACGTGGACCTGCACCTGCTCGCCGGGAGCGTAGGAGAAGCGGTCGGTGTAGCACCACGCCTCGACCGCGCCGCCGCCGCTGGGACGCTCGGCCGGCCAGCCCGGCGGCGACCACGCGATCTCGGGAGCGAGCGCACCGGCCTCGCTCGGCGAGCCGAGCGGACTCACGCGCCCTCCCCGCGCGGGTCATAGCCGACGAAGATCTTCTCGCTCGGCTCGAGCGTCTCCCAGGTGCCCGAGAAGGAGCGCGGCACGAAGAAGGCGTCGCCGGCGCCGAACTCGCGCCGGCCACCCTGCTCGTCGACGAGCGCGACGCGGCCGGAGAGGATCACGCAGATCTCGTCGTACGGATACGGCTGCACCCGCAACGTGCCCGGCTCCCCCTCCCACAGGCCGCCGAAGAGCGCGCCGTCGGCGGAGGCGAAGCAGCGCCGCTCGACCTCCCTGAAGCCCTCCGGCCCGACATCCTCCGGTGCCCACGTGGGAACGAACGGCGTCGAATGCTCGCGGTCGATCGCCGCGATCTGGTCGATGCTCATGGGGTCTCCTGGTCGAGGGGGCGGGCGGCCGCGCGAACCGGTCTCCATCCCGGTCGCGGCACGGAGGCGATCAGCCGCCGGGTGTACGGGTCCTGCGGGTCGTCGAGCACCTGCGCGACGGCGCCGCGCTCGACGATCCGGCCCCCGCTCATCACGAGCACGTCGTCGGTGATCTGGCGCACGACGGCGAGGTCGTGGGTCAGCAGCAGCAGGCCGACGCCGGTCTCGGCGCGGATCGCGTTGAGCAGGTTGAGCACCTGCGCCTGCACGGAGACGTCGAGCGCGGCGACCGCCTCGTCGAGCACCAGCAGGCGCGGTCTGGCGACGAGCGCGCGGGCGATCGCGACGCGCTGGCGCTGACCGCCTGAGAGCGCGCTCGGCCGCGAGGCGCCATGGCGCTCGTCGAGCTGCACGAGCCCGAGCAGCTCCTCGACGCGCGCGGCTCGACCGGCTCGACCGGCGCCGCGGTCGCTCCCGGCGTCGTGGAAGGCGACCAGCTCGGCGAGACCCTCGCGGACCGTCTGGCGCGGGTCGAGCGAGCCGTACGGGTCCTGGAAGACCATCTGCGTCTCGCGCGCCCAGCGGCGGCGATCGGCGCGGCGGGCGCGGCGCAGGTCTCGGCGGCTGCCGCAGACGCTCACCTCGCCGCCGTCCGGAGCGTCGAGGCCGACGACGCAGCGCGCCGTCGTCGTCTTGCCCGAGCCGGACTCGCCGACGAGCGCGAGCGCCTGGCCGGCGTGCAGCGTGAAGGAGACGCCGTCGACGGCGATCAGCTCGGGGTGGCCGTCGCGCGCCGGGAAGACGCGCCGCAGCTCGGTCACCTCCACGAGCGGGGCGGCGGCCGCGGCGCCGGGCGCGGCGGGATCGATCTCAGCCATGCAGCGTCAGCTCCTCCGCGCGCACGCACGCGACGCGATCGTCTCCCAGCGGCCGCAGCGGCGGGCGCTGCTCGCGGCAGCGGTCCTGCGCGAAGGCGCAGCGCGGCGCGAAGGCGCAGCCGGGCGGCGCCTCCAGCGCCGAGACCGGCCGGCCCGGGATCGCCGGCAGCAGCTCGCGCCGCACCGCGACGTCCGGGCGGCTGGCGCCGAGCGCCGCGCTGTAGGGGTGCAGCGGCCGCTCGTGCAGCCGCCGCGACGGGCAGTCCTCGACGAGGCCGCCGGCGTACATCACCAGCGTGCGGCTGCAGACGGCCGCCGCCAGCTCGAGGTCGTGGGTGATCAGCAGCAGCGCCAGGCCGCGCTCGCGCCGCAGCTCGTCGAGCAGCGCCATCACCTCGGCCTGCGTGGTGACGTCGAGCGCGGTCGTCGGCTCGTCGGCGAGGATCAGCTCCGGCTCGGCGGCCAGCACCGAGGCGATCATCGCCCGCTGCAGCAGGCCGCCCGACAGCTCGTGCGGATACTGCCGCAGCCGCCGCGCCGCCTGCGGCACGCCGACCTCCTCCAGCAGCGCCTGCGCGCGAGCGCGCGCGCCGGCGCCGCGGCCGAGCCGCTCGGTCAGGAAGTCGCCGATCGTGCGGACCGGGTTGACCGCCGCGCGGGGATCCTGGAAGACCATCCCGACGCGGCCGCCGCGCAGGGCGCGCAGCTCCCGCCCCGACATCGCCATCACCTCGGCGCCGTCGTAGCGGATCTCGCCGCTGACCTGCGCGCCCTGCGGCAGCAGCCGCAGCAGCGAGCGGACCGTCATCGACTTGCCCGAGCCCGACTCGCCGACCAGCGCAACCGCCTCGTGCGCGGCCAGCTCGAAGCTGACGTCGCGCACGACCGGGCGAGGCCCGACCGGCGTCGGCAGCGTGATCGTCAGCTCTCTCAGCGACAGCAGGCTCATCGCGGCGACTCCAGGACAGCGCCGCGCTCCAGCCGTTGCGCGAGCAGGTTGACGGTGACGACGGCGATCACGATCGCGACGCCGGCGAACAGCGCCTCCTCCGGCCGGCCGCGCAGGATCGAGCTCTGCCCGGCGGCGACCATCACGCCCCAGTCGGAGGAGGTCGACTCCAGCCCGAGGCCGAGGAAGTTGATCGCGGCGAGGTCGACCATCGCGTAGCCGAAGGTGATCGCCGCCTGCGCCCCGATCGTCGTCGCGACGTTGGGGACGAGGTGACGGGCGCAGATCGCGAAGCCCGCCAGCCCCTGCAGCTCCAGCGCTGAGACGTACGGCAGCGCCCGCTCGCGCACCGCGGCGCTGCGCACGATCCGCGCGACGTACGGGACGTAGGAGATGCAGAGCGCGATCACCGGCGCGGTCAGGCCGGTGCCGAAGACGGCCGCGGCGAGGATCGCCAGCAGCAGCCCGGGGAACGAGAACAGCACGTCGAGCAGGCGCGCGACGACGCCGTCGACCCAGCCGCCGCGCCACGCGCCGACGATCGCCAGCACGCTGCCGAGCAGCGTCGCGACGACGGTCACGACCAGCGGCGCCAGCAGCGAGCTGCGGGCGCCGGTCAGCAGCCGCGAGAGGATGTCGCGGCCGGAGCCGTCGGTGCCCAGCAGATGGGCGCTCGACGGCGGCTGCAGCGCCGCCAGCAGATCGACGCTGTCGGGATCCTGCGGCGCCAGCCAGGGGCCGGCGAGCGCGACGACCACGAGCGCGGCGACGATCGCCAGCAGCACGTACGGCGGGCGGGAGGCAGCGCCGGCGGCGCCGGCGCGGCGGGCCGCGCGACGGCGCACGAAGGCGCTCAGCGGCGCGGCGAGGACGCGGTCGCTCATCGCTTGCCCACCCGCGGGTCGAGCAGCCCGTAGAGCGCGTCGACGAGCACGTTGACGAGCAGGAAGGCGAGCACGACGACGAGGCAGACGCCCTGCACGGTCGGCAGGTCGCTCGTCGTCACCGACTGGATCAGCAGTGAGCCGAGGCCGTTGAGCTGGAACGCCTGCTCGACGATCGCGGTGCCGGTGATCAGGTACGCGATCGTGACGCCGGAGACGGTCGCGATCGGGATCGCCGCGTTGCGCAGCACGTGGCGGCGGACGACCTGACCGCGCGGGAAGCCGCGCGCGACCGCGGTCGTGACGTGGTCGCGCCGCAGCTCGGTCGCGACCGCCGCGCGCGAGACCTGCGCGACGTAGGCGAGCGAGGCGAGCGCGAGCGCGATCGCCGGCAGAGTCAGGTGCCAGATGCGGTCGGTGAAGCCGCTGCCCGGCCCGAAGACCGGAAACCAGCCGAGCTGGACGGCGAAGTAGGAGATCAGCACCGAGGCGGCGACGAACGACGGCACGCCCATGCCGACGGCGGTGACGCCCGCGACCGCCGCCTGCGTGCGCCGGCCGCGCAGCGCAGCGAAGGTGCCGAGGCCGACCCCGATCACCACGATCAGCAGCGCCGAGAAGGCCAGCAGCCACAGCGTCGTCGGCAGACGGTCGACGATCAATGAGCCGACCGGCTGCCCCTTGGCGACATACGAGCTGCCGAAGTCGCCGGTCACGACGCCGCCGAGCCAGTCCACGTAGCGGACGAGGAAGGGGTCGTCGAGGTGGTACTGCTCGGTCAGCGCCTGCGCCGTCTCGGGCGTGACCGCGCGGCCGCCGGTGAGCGCTCTCAGCGGGCTGCCGGGCGCGAGGTCGAGCGCCGAGTAGATCACGAAGGTCGAGATCAGCAGCGTGAGCACGACGCCGGGCAGACGGCGCGCGAGGAAGCGCGCCGTCCCCAGCAGTGCGGAGCCCGCTCGGCTCACTGGCCCGCCGCTCCGATCGCCGCCGCCCAGGGGTGGTACTGAGCGGGGAAGCGAGCCGGCGCGCCGCCCAGTCGCTTCGACAGCGCGAGCCGCTCGTGCAGGTAGAGCAGCGGGATCACCGGCAGGTCGTCGAGCGTCGCTCTGACCGCGTCGATCACGTACTGGGCGCGTCTGCTCTCGTCCTGCTCGCCGCGGGCGGCCTCGATCGCTCTCGTCACGGCCGGGTTGTCGTAGCCCATGTTCTGCACTGACCCGGGCATCACCGACAGCTCGAAGAACTCCAGTGGGTCGGGGATGTCGGCGTAGTTGGTCGTCTCCATCAGGTCGATCGCCTTGCGCGCCTCGGGGTCGAAGAAGAGCGCGACGAACTGCGCCGGCTGGAACTGCTTGGTCTCGATCGGCAGGCCGATCTTGCGGCCGGCGTCGACGATCGCGTTGGCGATCTGGAGCGAGGCGGCGTCGCCGGCCTGCACGCCGAGCTTGATCGGCTGCGACGGCGCGCCGGCCTCCTGGACCAGCGCTCTCGCCGCGTCGAGGTCGGCTCTGAGGTCGGGCAGCTCGGCGAGCGCTCTGGTGAACTCGGCTCTGCCCCAGAACGTGTCGATCGGGAGCAGCAGCGCGGTCTTGAGCGGCTCGGCGGTGCCGTCGAAGACGGTCTGCGCGAGCGCCTCGCGGTCGATCGCCAGCGACAGCGCTCTGCGCAGGCGCGGATCTCTCAGCGCCGGCGTGCCGGTCGGCAGCAGGTTGAAGGTCTGGGTCGACTGGCCCTGGTAGAGCGCGACGCCCGGCGCCGTGCGCAGCTGGCCGGTCGCCGAGACCGGCGCCTCGTAGGTGCCGTCGACCTCACCGCTCAGCAGCGCGCTGGTGAGCGTCGTCGAGTCGGTCAGGAATTGGAAGGTGACCGTCGAGTTGAGCGGCGCCTCCCCCCAGTAGTCGTCGTTTCTCGTGAGAGTGATCTGCTGGCCCGAGCGCCACTCGTCGAGCTCGTAGGGGCCGGTGCACATCACGCCGCCCTGCGGCGTTCCGTAGCTTCTGCCTCTCTGCGCGACGTACTCCGGGTCGGCGACCGAGCCGAGGCTCGTCACCATCATCTCGTTGACGACGATCGTCGGGAACTTCGTCGTCACCGTGACCTCGAGCGGCCCGGTTCTCCTGACCGATCTGATCTGCTCGCCCCACGGCAGCGTGTAGAGCGATCCGACGGCCGGGTCGAGGTGGCGTCTGAGCGAGGCGACGACGTCGTCGGCGGTCAGCTCCTTGCCGTTCCAGAATCTGACGCCGTCGCGGATCTCGTAGACCCACGTGTCCGGTCTCGGATTGCTGAAACTCGTCGCCAGCCCAGGTCTCAGAGTGAAGTCCGGGGCGAGCACCAGCAGGCTCTCGCAGACGTTGCCGAGGACGGTGTTCTCGGAGTAGTTGTACGCCTTCGCGTAGTCGAGCGAGCTCGGCTCGCCGTACGGCAGGTTCCAGGTGACGGCGTCGACGGGGCCGCTCGCCGCGGGGGCCGTGACGACCAGTTCGCCGCCGCTCGCGCCGTCCCCGCCCGCACCGCCGGCCGTGCCGGCGCCGCCGCCACCGCTCGACGAGCCGCCGCAACCGGCGATCGCGAGGCTCGCGAGCACGCCGGCAACGGCGCCGCCGCGCATCCTGCTGGTCCCGAGTCGTCGCATCCCGTATGGCTCCTGTCCGTGAGATCGGCCGCCAGTGGCCTATCGATTGCTAGGCGGCAGTGAAACCCGTCGGAGCGTCTGCTGTCAAGGGCAGATGTCGATCTTTGTCCCGATGTACAAGTCTTTATCGACATGTCCTGACGCGCACTTGGCGGGCTGACGCGGCCGTGCTAGCGTGCGGCTCGCCCTATCAATCGATCGGTGATTGGAACGAGCTCAGCCCCATGGACCACACCCTCGGCTACGCCGCGCTTCCCGCCGGCTACCACCAGCTGCTGACGCCTCCCGAGGCCGAGCCGCCGTTCGACGACGCCGGCGAACTGGCGGCTGTCTGGGGCGAGCGCTGGGGCGCCTCCGACGAGGTCGGACAGCTGCGCGAGGTGCTCGTCCGCACGCCCGGCGACGAGCTCGGCGCCGTCCGCGCCGACGCCTACCAGCCGTCGCTCGACGCGCTCGTCGACCCCGCCGGGGGCTGGTACTGGACCGGCGCCGAGCCGCCTTCGCTGTCACGCGTGCACGCGCAGCACCGCGGGCTCGTCGAGACGCTCGAGCGCGAGGGGGTGGTCGTGCACGCCGCCACGCCGCTGCACCCCCGCTACACGAAGTCGGTCTACGTGCGCGATCCGCTCGTGACGATCCGCGGCGGGGCGATCGTCGGCCGCCTCGCGCCGCGAATGCGCCGCGGCGAGGAGGCGGCGATCACGCGCGAGGTCGCCGCGCGCGGCCTTCCGATCCTCGGCACGATCGTCGGCAACGCGACGCTGGAAGGCGGCTCGTTCGCGAAGCTGCGCCCCGGCCTGGCCGCCTTCGGCACCTCCGTCCGCTGCAACGACGCCGGCGCCGCGCAGCTGCGCGAGCTGCTGGCGCGCTTCGGCTGGGAGCTGATCGTCGTGCCGCTGCCCGGCTTCGTCGTCCACCTCGACATCCACTTCGCGATGGTCGACGTCGACCGCGCGCTCGTGAACGCCGAAGGACTGCCCTACACGTTCCTCGACGACCTCAGGCGGCGCGGGATCGAGACGATCTGGGCCCATCCGCAGGAGCCGTGGGCACTCAACCTGCTGACGCTCTCCCCCGGTCGGGTGCTGACCTCCGAGAGCGCGCCGCGCACCGCAGAGCTGCTGGCCGCGCGCGGGATCGAGGTCGTCACGATCCCCTACGACGAGCTGCACAAGAACGGCGGCGGGATCCACTGCTCGACGATGGAGCTGCTGCGTGACGACGCCGCCTGAGCGCGACGCCGGCGCGGCGGGCCGGGCGGCACCGGCGGGCGACGCCGCGCCGCCCGCGCTCGCCGTCGACGGCGCGCGCGTCGTCTCCGACCTGCGCGAGCTGGCGCGGCTGACCGCCGACGAGCGCGGCGCCCAGCGCGTCGCGTGGAGCGAGCGGTGGGCCAGCGCGCGCGAATGGCTCGTGCGCGAGCTGGCGCCGTTGCCCGTCACCATCGAGCGTGACGAGGCCGGCAACCTGTGGGCGGAGCTGACGACGCCCGCCCGCCCCGGCGCCCCGGTGATCGCGCTCGGCAGCCACCTCGACTCGGTCCCGGACGGCGGCTGGCTCGACGGCGCGCTCGGCGTCGTCGCGGCGCTGGAGATCCTCCGTGCCGCCGCCCGCTCCGGCTGGGACCACGCAACGCTGCGACTGGTCGACTGGGCCGACGAGGAGGGCGCCCGCTTCGGTCACAGCCTGCTCGGCTCGTCCGCGGCGACCGGTCTGCTCGACGTCGAGGCGGCCGCCCTGCTGCGAGATCGCGACGGCGTCGCGCTGCCCGACGCGCTCGCCGCCCACGGCGTCACGCTCGCCGACGCCCCCGCGGCCCGCGCCCGCCTGCTCGACCTCGACGCGCTGCTGGAGCTGCACATCGAGCAGGGCCCGGTGCTGGAGGAGTCCGGCGCGCCGCTGGCGGCGCCGAGCGGCGCGGTCGCGATCGCCCGGTTGCGGCTCGTCTTCGACGGCCGCGCCGGCCACGCCGGCACGACGCCGATGGCGCTGCGCGCCGACGCCGGTCTCGCCGCCGCGCGCGCGGCGCTTGCGGCCCGCAGGCTGGCCGTGGAGGCCGGCGGCCTGGCGACGAGCGGCGCGCTGCGCTTGGAACCTGGGATCGCGACCGCCGTCGCCGGCCACGCCGAGCTGCTGCTCGACCTGCGCCACGAGCGCGACGACGCGCTCGCCGCGCTCGGCGACGCGATCGCGGCTGCGGTCGCGGAGATCGCCGCCGAGGAGCATGTCGCAGCGCGGATCGCACCCGTCTGGTCCTCCCCCGCCGTCGCCTTCGACCCGCCGCTGGTCGCGGCCGCGCGCGAGGCCGCGATCGCCGCCAATCGCAGCGCTGGCGCACCCGCACTCGTCTCGGGCGCGCTCCACGACGCCGTCGCGGTGGCGCGCAGCGGCGTGCCGACGGCGATGATGTTCGTCCGCAGCGTCGGCGGGATCAGCCACAATCCCGCCGAGGATTCGAGCGAACGGGACCTGGAGCTGGCCGTGGGGGCATTCGCAGCGACGATCGAACGAGCAGCGCGCCGATGACGACTGCCCGCACACCGTCGGTCGGCGCGGGCGGGAACGGCGACGGCGACTGGGCCGGCCTGTCGACGCGCGAGCGCATCCTGCGCGCCGCCTCGACGCTGTTCGCGACCAGAGGCTACGGCGGCACCTCCACGCGTGAGATCGCGACGCTGGTCGACATCCGCCAGCCCTCTCTCTTCCACCACTTCCCTTCGAAGGCGAGCATCGCCGAGGCGCTGCTCGACCACTCGCTCGGCCGCGTGGCCGAGCCGGTCGCGCAGCTGGCCCGCGACGGCGGCTCGGCGGCCGCCCGCCTCTACGGCTACGTCTACTTCGACACTCGCTTCCTCGCGACCTCGCCGTACGACCTCGCCGGCCTCTACTCCGACGACATCCTCAACGCGCCCGAGCTGGCCGACTGGCGCCGGCGGCTCGACACGCTCCACGACGCGATCGCAGACCTGGTCCGCCAGGGCATCGACGGCGGCGAGTTCGTGCCGATCGACCCCGACTTCGCCCAGCGGGTGATCTCCGGGCTGAACCTGATCACGATCAGCATGCACCACGGCCAGAGCGCCGCCTGGGCCGCTCAGTTCGCCGACGACGTCGCGACCTTCGCGCTCCGCGGCCTGATCGCCGCGCTGTCAGACCTTCCCCGCGCACGCCGCGACGGCGCCGCCATCGCCGATCGCCTCGGGCACGCGACTGTCTAGTCTCCGCAGCGAAGATCGCACCCGCTGCCGGGACCGCGCACCGGATGGCAGCCACGCGGGGGTACCAAACGAGCCGGGTACCGCAAGCCCCGCCAAGGCCGCGCCGGTCAGACTCCTCTTCGGTGGTTCCGCGGTGTGCCGGGAGCATCCGCGAACGCCCTGGAACGGGCTGATGTACACGTGGTGTACACGGCCCTGGTGCGTCATGAGCTCCAGCACTTCCGGCCTCCGCGAGGGCTTCCCCGCCCACGAACTGCTCGCACAGATCGACGAGCGCATCGACGGTCAGGGCCGCGACCACGTCTCGGGGAGGGTGCCCGGCGCGTCGCTTGACCGGCGCAGCCCGGTGACGAGGAGGTTCGCGAGGCGGCGCGGGTCGTAGCCGGGGTGGTCGCCGCCGGCGCAGAGGCCGCCGATCGCGCGCATCAGCTCGTAGGGAGCCTGACCGGGGACGATCTCGCCCGCGTCGACCGCCGCGTCGAGCAGCTGCTGGCAGACCGGCACGAGGCGGTCGACGAAGTAGGAGTGCAGGGGGTCGTAGCAGGGGTCGTCGGACTGCAGCACGGCGGCGAGCCCCTGCTTGGTGACGACGAAGTCGACGAAGCTATCGATCCAGCGGCTGAGCGCGGCGTGCGGCGTCGCGCTGTCGACCAGCAGCTCGGGCGCGGCCTCGGCGAGGCGCTCGACCTGGTGGCGGTAGACGGCGACGATCAGATCCGCCCGCGTCGGGAAGTGGCGGTAGATCGTGGCCGTCCCCACCCCCGCCTTGGCGGCGATCTCGCGCACCGGCGCCTCCACGCCTGAGGAGATGAAGACGGCTGCAGCGGCCTCCAGCAGCGCCTCCTGGTTGCGGCGCGCGTCGGCCCGCTTGGGCCGGGTCCCGCTCTCCGCGTCTCGTTCCGTGGCGCTCACCGCGCTCCTTCATCGGCCTCGTTGACAAAACGGAACAACGTCCCATATCGTGAAACGGGACGCTGTTCCACTTCGCCCATGATGGCAGATGCATGGGCCTGCGAAGGAATCCTCCATGACCGACCGCTCCCCCGCCCCGATCGTCTCCGTCAAGCCGCTCGTGCTTGACGCCCCCGGCCGCGGCACCGATCTCCACGTGCGCGTCTCCGCGCCCGTCGTCGGCGACGCCCTGCCGATCCTCGTCTTCTCGCACGGCTTCGGCTGGTCGCTGGACGGCTACGCCCCGCTGACCGACCACTGGGCCGCGCACGGCTTCGTCGTGATCCAGCCGACCTACCTCGACTCGCGACGGCTGGCGATCCCCGCCGACGATCCGCGCACGCCGACGATCTGGCGCCAGCGCGTCCAGGACGTCAAACACGCGATCGACCAGCTCGACCGCGTCGAAGCAGCCGTCCCGGGCCTCCAGGGCCGGCTCGACCGCAGCCGCATCGTCGCGGCCGGGCACTCGTTCGGCTCCCAGACGACGGCCGTGCTGCTCGGCGCCCGCGTCCTCGACGCCGACGGCACCCCGGGCGAGGACCTGTCGGACCCGCGTGTGCAGGCGGGGGTCCTGCTCGCCCCGGCCGGCACCGGCGGCGACGACCTGACGCCCTTCGCCGCCGAGCACTTCCCCTTCATGAACCCCAGCTTCGAGACGCTCACGACGCGGGCGCTCGTCGTCGTCGGCGACCACGACGACTCCCCGCTGACCGTCCGCGGCCCCGACTGGATGACCGACCCGTACACCCTGAGCCCCGGCGCCGACGCCCTGCTCACGCTGTTCGACGGGGAGCACTCGCTCGGCGGCATCTCCGGCTACGAGGTCGCCGAGACGACCGACGAGAGCCCTGAGCGCGTCGCCTTCCTGCGGCACCACGTGCTGGCCTACCTGCGCAGCGCGCTCGACCCCGAGGACGCGAGCTGGCCCGACGCGCGCTCCGCGCTGACCGCCAACCCCAGCCCGCTCGGCCGCATCGACACGCAGTGACGCCCGCGACGTAACGCGGTCGTGACGGCGACCGCAACGGCGACGAGCATCCATCAGACCTTCCGTTTGTTCGCGGACCGGCCCCCACAGCGTGGCATCGAGCTTCTCGGGGTAGCGGATGATCAAGGAGCACGGCTCGCGCAGTCCCCCGTCAAGCGATGCCGTCGAGCATGATCATGGAGCTTGTCGCGACAGCTGACGCGCCGGCGCAAGCGCGGGCAGCCGTGAACGCCTCGTTGAGGGGCGACCCACGCGCCGACGCTGCCTTGCTGGCGACGTCGGAGGTTGTCACCAACGCACTCCTCCATGGCCGACTCAGCCGCGAGGACGTGATCGAGCTGCGGCTGAGCGATGACGGTGATCGCCTTCGCGTCGAGGTGCTCAATCGAGCTGCGATCGGGTTCTCGCTCGACGAGGCCACGGCGCTGCATGACGGCGCTGCGGTTGAGAACAGCTCCGTCGGCGGTTGGGGGCTGGACATCGTCGGCGCGGTCAGCTCGCGCTGGGGCGTTCAGCGCGACGGCGGACGGACGCTGGTCTGGTTCGAGGTCTAACCGCTATACCTCGAACGGCAGCAGCTGCTCGAACCGCGTCAGCCCGAACACGCGCTGCACGGGCGGACAGCCGCGCACGATCACGAACTCGCGGTCCTCTTCGCGACAGCGGTCGCGCCCGACGAGACGGATCCGACAGCCGCTCGCCATGCCGATCCTCCTGACGAGTCCAACGAAGGGTCGCCGAAACCATGGAGCCGCCGCGCTCTCAGGGTCGACTTAAGGGTCGGATCCCCGTAGCGCGCCCACACCGCTGCGGCCGATAGTGGCGGCGATGAACGTCTGCTCCATCCCCCAACCGTCAGCAGGTGCGCACATGCCCCTCCATTCACGTCTGTCGTGCGGCGTCGGGGTCGTCGCGGCGGCCGCGGCCCTGCTCGCCGGAGCGCCAGCCGCGTTCGCGACCAGAGCGACCGTCAACGCAAAGGCCATGCCGCAGAACGCCGCGCCCGGCACTCCCCTCACGCTTGCCGTCAGCGCGTCGCTGTCGCCCGACCTGCCGGACCAGTCGATGACCCTCGCAGCGGCCGACGTGCGCTTCCCCGACCACGTGACGCTCAACAGACGGCTCTTCCCCGTCTGCCGCGCCGCGACGATCAACGCCGCACGCGGGAGCTTCGCGGGCTGTCCGGCCGGGTCGCGGATCGGCGCCGGCTCGTTCCGCGCCGACGTGCCGGCCGCCGACGTCTTCAACGTGCCGGGCAGAATCACGATCTTCAACGGCGGCGACGGGGTGGTCACCGTGCACGCGTTCGCGGAGAACCCGGTGCTCGTCAGCGAGGCGTTCGAGTGCCGGCTCGTGAGAACGAGCGGCAGATTCGGCTACAGACTGAACATCGAAGTCCCGTACAGACTGCAGGAGATCTCCGAGGGCTGGTTCGTCGAGCTGCGGACGCTCAACTTCACCGTCGGCGCGAAGACCAAGGTCAGAGGCAGAACGCGAGGCTTGATAGAGGTCGAGAGATGGACTGACAACGTGCCGTTCGCAGTCACCTTCAGCTTCCTGAGAGAGAGCGCACCGGTGACGGTGAATCGGCTCCTCGACTGGAAGTGAAGACCGGCGTCGCGTCCGTGAATTCCCCCACACGGGCGCGACGCCCCGCGCGAGCGGGCGGCGTCAGTCGATGTCGGCGAACGCCGCTGTCTGCTGCGCGGGCTCGCCGAGGGCCGCCGGCAGTTGCCGGCGCGAGCGGATTCCGAGCTTGTCGTAGACGGAGCTGAGGTGCGTCTCGATCGTCTTGACGGTCAGGAAGCGCGTCTGGGCGATCTGGCGGTTCGTCATCCCGCCCGCGGCAAGCTCGGCGACGCGGCGCTCGCTCGGGGTGAGTGACTCGACGCCGATCGGCGTGTAGCGGCGCACCTTCTCGCCCGTGGCCGCCAGCTCGTCGTGCGCGCGACGGGCAAGGCCCGCGGCGCCGCAGCGGCGCGCCAGCTCGAGTGCGTCGCGCAGCGGCGGCCGCGCGTCCGCGCGTCGCCTCGCTCGGCGCAGAGCCGCGCCGAGGTCGGTCAGCGCCTCCGCTCGAACGAGTCGTGCGGTCGACCGTTCGAGCACCGTGACCGCCTCCTCGAGCGCCGCGATCCGGGCGCCGTCGTCGAGCGTCGCCGCCCGCGCGCGCAGCGCGGAGGAGACGAGCGGCGCAGCGCCCCACCGCCGCGCCCGCGTGAGCGCGGCGTCGGCCAGTGTCCGCGCGCGCTCGCGGTCGTCGAGCGCCGCGGCGACGTGCGCGACGCAGAGGTAGACCGGCGGCGCGGGCACGCCGATCACCCCCCAGCCGACCGCGAACTGCTCCAGCGTCGCGAAGTCGGCGGCGGCCTCCTCGAACCGCCCCTGCGCGAAGCGGAGCTGCCCGCGCGCGAACAGCCACAGCACGAGCACGAAGGGGTTCGGCATGCCGTCGCTGAGGCCGCTGGCGTCGATCTCGGTCTCGGCCGCCGCAAGCTCCCCGCGCGCGACGAGCAGCGTGGTGAGCGTCGCCCGCAGCGGCAGCTCGGCGTACCGCAGCTTGCCCAGGCGCGCGACCTCGAGCGCCTGACGCACGTCCGCGTCGGCCGCCGGAAGGTCACCGCGAGCCCACGCGACCCCGGAGCTCATCCACCACGAGGCGACCAGCTCAGGCGTCGCGCCGCGCTGCCGCGCCATCGCGAGCGCCCGTCTGACGGCGCGGTCGGCCAGCCGCACCTCGTCGGCGAGCAGCAGCGCGAGGACCGGTCGGCCGGGAGAAAAGAACTCCGGCTGCTCGACGAAGATGCGGCCGTTGTGGGCGAGTGCGCGCCGGGCCGCCTCTGTCGCGTCGGCGGCGGTCCCGTCGAACGCATGCCATTCGGACTGGTAGGCGGCCAGCAGGCGCCCGCACGGGCTGTCGGACGCGATCCCGGCGACGTACCGCGCCAGCTGCGCTCGCGTGGCGGGCAGCGTGCGCGGCTTGACCAAGCTCAGCTGCGCCTCCAGTCGGAACGCGTGCTCGACGTCGCCATGCGCGTCCGCGACCTCGATCGCGCGTTCCAGCAACGGTGCCGCACCCTCGACGCGACCGTTGAGGGTCATCCACACGCTGACCTTGATCGCCCACCGCGACCGCAGGCTCGGATCGCGTTCCATCTCCGCCAGCACCTCGGGGAGCAGTGTCTCGAACAGCGTCCGGTCGGGCGCGCGAATGCTCGCGAGCATGAGCGAGCTGAGGATCACGGCGCGCAGATCCTCCGGTGCCGGTTCGTTCAGCGCCCGCATCAGATAGGCGTTCGCCGAACGCGGCGCACCACTCGAGAGCGCGGTCCTGCCCGCCTCCAGCAACGTCTCGGCCGTCGCGCGCGCGCCGCGCGCCTCCGTCGCGGCCAGGTGCGCCGCGAGCTGCTGCGCGCTCGCACCGCGTGCGCGCAGCAGCTCCACCGCGCGCACGTGCGCCGCCGCACGCTCGCCGGCCGGCAGCTCGACGTCGAGCGCCGTTCGCACCAGCGGGTGAACGAACCGGAGCGTCGCGTCCCTGTCGAGGATCACCGCGGCACGCAGCTCGTCGGCCGCGCGCGCCGCCGACACCTCGTCGAGCCCGGCCAACTCGGCCGCGAGGGGACCGTCGGCGCCGTCGCCGAGCACCACGACGGCGCGCGCGACCGCCTGGGCCTCGCGAGAGAGCCGCTCGAGGCGCACGAGCACGGTCCGCGTGACACGCTCCGGCGCGAGCTCGCGCACACGCGACGCCGGCGCAACGGCAGGATCGATCCGCTCGGCCGCGATCGTTCGCGCCAGCTCGCCCAACAGAAAGGGATTGCCGCCGCTGACCTCGTGACAGGCCGCGGCGAACGCCTCCTCCGGCTGCTGCTCCAACTCGGCGGCGAGCAGCGCCGTCGTGGCGCGCGGGCTGAGCGGACGCGGCATCAGGCGCCGCGCCAGCGAGTCGGTCGCGATCCGCGCGAGACCGCGCTCGGCCCCGGGCTCGTCGCGACGACACGCGACGACGAGCAGCAGCGGCAGCTCCTCGAGCCGCGGCAGCAGGAACCCGAGGAAGTCGAGCGACGCCGCATCGGACCAATGCGCGTCGTCGACCGCGAGCAGCAGCGGCCGCTGCTCGGCGAACGCGGCGGTCAGCCAGTAGAGGCCGTGCAGGACGGCGAAGGCGTCGGCCGGCTCCGCCGGTGGCGCGTCGGGGTCGGTCGTCTCGACCGCGCTGCGCGCCGATCCGGCGGCGCCTTCGAACAGCGCCTCGCGCACCGGCGCTGCGAGTGCCGCGAGCGGCGGCTCGAACAGTTGGCGCGCGAGCGCGAACGGGAAGTCGCGCTCCAGCTCCGTCGCGCGCGCGGCAAGCACCTGCATGCCCGCCGCACGGCCACGGTCGCGCGCGGCAAGCAGCAGGCGCGTCTTGCCGAGCCCGGCGGCCGCCTCGACCACCGCGAGACGCCCAGCGCCAGCAGATGCGTCCGCGACCATCGCGTCGAGCTCGGCGAGCTCCCGCTCACGCTCGAACAGCCCACTCATCCCGTGTCGGATCGAGGGTGCTGGCCCCGAGCGAGCCGCGCACGGCCTGGAGATTCGTGCCACACGAGAGCAGCGTGCCATGAACCGGTCGATTGACGCGCAGGTCGTGACCGCCCGCGTATCCCCATCGGTGCGGAAACGGCCGACGCCCCTCAGCCCACCGCCCCACCGCCCCACCGGGCACGTGGAGCTAGCGTCTCTGCACGACGCCGGAGCGCTCGGCGACGCGCTGGCCGGAGGTCATCACGTGCTGGCGCATCGCCTCGGCGGCGGCGGCCTCGTCGCCGCGTGCGATCGCGGCGAGGATCTCACGATGGCCGGCGAGCGAGACGTCCGGCCGACCGGCGAGCGTCAGTGACGCGGCGGAGGTGCGGTCGAAGACGCCCAGCAGCTGCTCGGTCAGCTGCTGCAGCAACGGGTTGTGGGCGGCGACCGCGAGCGCCGCGTGGAAGGCGCGGTCGCCGTCGATGCCGTCGTCGCCGGCGGCGATCGAGCGCTCCATCTGCTCCAGCGCCGCGCCCATCGCGGCGCGATCGGCGGCGCTGCTGCGGCGTGCGGCGAGACGGGCCGCCTGCACTTCGATCGCCTCGCGCACCTCCCAGATCATCGGGTGGTCGCCCTCGCTGTCGACGATCTCCGACGCCAGCGTCGGCACGATCGCGCCAGGCTGCTCCAGCAGGAAGACGCCGTCGCCGTGCTTGATCTCGACCAGTCCCTGCACGCGCAGCGCTGTCAGCGCCTGACGCACCGAGGTGCGGCTGACGCCGAGCTGCTCGGCGAGGTCGCGCTCGGAGATCAGGCGGTCGCCCGGCTTCAGCCCCTGCGTCTCGATGTAGCCGCGCAGTCGCTCCGCGACCTGCTCGTAGAGCGGGCTGCGCGGGATCGGCGTGAGACCTGGCTGGGACATGCGCTTGCGGCGAGTCTAGACCAGCCCTCCGCCGGGACAGTCTCCTCAGCCGCGCACGGAGACGTCGTAGCCGGCGGCGCGCAGCGCGGCGAGCACGTCGCCGAGATGGTCGGCGCCGCGCGTCTCCAGCGTCAGCCCGACGCCGGTCTCGCGGATCCTCAGCTCGACGCCGTCGCGCACGTGGTCGACGTCGATCACGTTCGCGTCCGCGGCGGCGACCGCGTCGAGCAGGCCGGCGATCCCGCCGGGCCGATCGGAGACCCGTGTGAAGAGCCGAGCGCGCCGGCCGACCCGGGTCTCCTGGCGCGCGGCGATCGCCGCGAGCAGGCTGACGTCGACGTTGCCGCCGGAGAGGATCGCGACCGTCGTGCCGCGCGCGGCCGGCCGTGCGACGCCGGAGAGCAGCGCGGCCAGTGCCGCGGCCCCCGCCCCTTCGACCAGCAGCTTGGAGCGTTCGAGCAGCAGCACCATCGCCTCGGCGATCGCCTCCTCCTCGACGCTGCAGAGATCGTCCAGCAGACGGTTCAGCAGCGGCAGCGTGACGGCCCCGGGACGCTTGACCGCGATCCCGTCGGCGATCGTGGTTCCGGCCGCGACCGCTCTTCCAGGCGCAGCGCCCGCCCCCGCGAACGCGGCGACGAACGGCGCGCAGGCCGACGCCTGCACGCCGATCAGCTCGACCCCCGGCAGCGCCTGGCGCAGCGCGAGCGCGACGCCGCTCGCCAGCCCTCCGCCGCCGACCGGGATCAGCACGCGCCGCAGCTCGTCGACCTCGCCGGCCAGCTCGACTCCGACGCCGGCCTGCCCGGCGATCACGTCGTCGTCGTCGAACGGATGGACGAAGGTCATCCCCGCCTCGTCGGCGCGCTCGCGCGCGAGCGCCACGCAGTCGTCGACCGACGCGCCCCGCTGCTGCACGACCGCGCCGAACGCGCGCACGGCGTCGAGCTTGGAGACCGCCGCGCCGACCGGCATGAAGACCTCGCAGGCGAGGCCGTAGCGCCGCGCGGCGTAGGCGAGCGACTGCGCGTGGTTGCCGGCCGAGCCGGCGACCACTCCGCGGCTGCGGTCGACGCCGCGCAGCTTCGCCAGCGCGCCGCGCAGCTTGAAGGAGCCGGTGCGCTGGAGGCACTCGGCCTTCAGCGCGACCGCGCCGCCGACCCGCTCGGAGATGCTCGCCGAGCTGAGCACCGCCGTGCGCCGCGCGATCTGCGCCGAGGCGGCGTGGACCTCCACCAGGCGCTCCCAGCGGTGCGCAGCGTCGACGTCCACGCCGGTCGCGGTCATGCCGACGCCCCGAGCGGCTGCCGGATCACCGGCCTCTTCGCCGCGGCGGCCTCGTCGAGGCGGCGGACCGGTGTCGTGTGCGGCGCGTTGCGGGCGATCTCGGGATCGTCGGCGGCCTCGCGCAGGATCTCGGCGACCGCGTCGGCGAAGTGGTCGAGCGTCTCCTTCGTCTCGGTCTCCGTCGGTTCGATCAGCAGCGCCTCGTCGACGAGCAGCGGGAAGTAGACCGTCGGCGGGTGGACGCCGTGGTCGAGCAGGCGCTTGGCGAGGTCGAGCGTTCTGATCCCCAGCTCGCGCTTCATCGGCGCCCCCGACAGCACGAACTCGTGCATGCAGAGCCTGCCGTAGGCGAGCGGCAGCAGGTCGGTCACGCCGAGCGCGCGCAGCCGCGCCAGCAGGTAGTTGGCGTTCAGGACCGCGACCTCCGAGGCCTCTCTCAGCCCCTCGGCCCCGAGCGAGCGGATGTAGGCGTAGGAGCGCACGAAGACGCCGTAGTTGCCCTGAAAGCCGCGCAGCTTGCCGATCGATCTCGGCACGTCGTGCTCGAGGTCGAAGGAGCCGTCGTCGCGGCGAACGATCAGCGGCGTCGGCAGGTACGGCGCGATCCGCTCGCTCACCGCGATCGGGCCGGCGCCCGGGCCGCCGCCGCCATGCGGCTGCGTGAACGACTTGTGCAGGTTGAAATGGACGATGTCGAAGCCCATGTCGCCCGGCCGCGTGACGCCCATGATCGCGTTGAGGTTCGCGCCGTCGTAGTAGAGCGTCGCCCCCACCCCGTGGACGATCCTCGCGATCTCCTCGATGTTGGCGTCGAACACGCCGAGCGTGTTCGGGTTCGTCAGCATCAGGCAAGCAACAGACGAGTCGGCCTTCGCGCGCAGATCGTCGACGTCGACCCCGCCGTCGGCGTTCGTCGCCACCTTCACGACGGTCAGCCCGGCCATCGTGACCGTCGCCGGATTCGTGCCGTGCGCGGTGTCGGGCGTCAGCACCTTCGTGCGCTGCTCCCCGCGCTCCTCGTGGTAGGCGCGGGTCAGCAGCAGGCCGGCCAGCTCGCCATGCGACCCGGCGCTCGGCTGCAGCGAGACGTGCGGCAGCCCGCTGATCTCGCCGAGCGCCTCCTGGAGGCCGTGCATCAACTCCAGCGCCCCCTGCGCCCGCGCCGGCGCCTGCAACGGGTGCAGCCGCGCGTTGCCCGGCAGCGCCGCGGCCCGCTCGTGCACGCGCGGGTTGTGCTTCATCGTGCACGAGCCGAGCGGATAGAAGCCGCTGTCGAGGTCGAAGTTGCGCTTCGACAGGCGCACGTAGTGGCGCACCAGCTCCGGCTCGGAGACCTCCGGCAGCCGCGGCGCAACCGCGCGGCGGAAGCGCTCCGGCAGCGCGCCGGCCGGCGGCGCGGGCACGTCGAGCGGCGGCGGCGCGAAGGCGCGCCGGCCGGGCGCGCCGCGCTCGAAGATCGTCCGCAGCGGCTGCGGGTCGATCGCGTGCGCGCTCATGCCGCCACCTCCGTCGACTCGGCGGCCACGGCTCGGCCGAGCGCCTCGGCGAGCCGGTCGATGTCCGCCCGCGTGCGCTGCTCGGTGATCGCCACCAGCAGCCCGTTCTCCTCCGGCAGCGCCAGCCCCGGGTTGACGCCCTCCGCGACGCACCGCTCGATCACCGCCTCGACCGGCGCGTCGAGCACGAGCGCGAACTCGCGCACGACCGGCTGCGCGTGCAGCGCCCGCACGCCCGGAAGCGCCGTCAGCGTCTCGCGCGCGTAGTGCGTGCGCGCGAGCAGCAGCTCGCCCAGCTCGACCAGCCCGCGCCGTCCCAGCCACGACAGGTAGACGACGCCGCCGAGCGCGTTGAGCGCCTGCGAGGTGCAGATGTTGGAGGTCGCCTTCTCGCGGCGGATGTGCTGCTCGCGCGTCTGCAGCGTCAGCACGAAGCCGCGCCGACCCTCGGCGTCGACCGTCTCGCCCGCGATCCGGCCGGGCATGCGGCGGATGTGCTCCTGCGTCGCGGCGAAGAAGCCGAACGACGGCCCGCCGAAGTCGAGCCGGTTGCCGAGCGGCTGCCCCTCGCCGACGCAGACGTCGACGCCGCAGTCGCCGGGCGGCGTCACGATCCCGAGCGTGATCGCGTCGTAGGAGGCGATCACGACCGGCCCGTCGTCGGCCGCGCCGACCTCCGCCAGCGCGGCCGCGTCCTCGACCGCCCCGTAGAAGTTCGGATTCTGGAACAGCACCGCGCAGGTCTCGCCGTCCGTCGCCGCGCGCCACGCGTCGAGGTCGGTGACGCCGTCGCGCAACGGCACCTCGACGACCTCCGCGCCGAAGCCGCGCGCGTAGGTGCGCAGCGTCGCGCGCGCGTCCGGGTGGACCCCCGCGGAGACGACGTAGCGCCGCCGTCCGTTGGCGAGCTTGGCGAGGTAGGCCGCGCTCGCGAGCGCGCTCGGCCCGTCGTAGACCGAGGCGTTGGCGACCGGCAGCGCCGTCAGCTCCGAGATCGCCGTCTGGTACTCGAACATCACCTGCAGCCCGCCCTGGGAGACCTCGGGCTGGTAGGGCGTGTACGGCGTCAGGAACTCCGAGCGAGACATCAGCATGTCGATCAACGCGGGGACGTAGTGGTCGTACATCCCGCCGCCCAGGAACGACAGCTCGTCCTCGGTGCTGACGTTGCGGGCCGCCAGCTCGCGCAGGTGGGCGAAGACCTCCTGCTCGCCCAGCCCCGCCGGCAGGTCGAGCGGGCGGTCGAGCCGCAGCGCCGGCGGGATCGCGGCGAACAGGTCGTCGAGCTCCGGCACGCCGATCGTCGCGAGCATCGCGTCGCGATCGGCGGTCGTCGCGGCCGTGTACATCGTCATCGGGCACCTGCGATCGTCGTGCGGGCGAGGTCGGGATAGAGCGGGTGCCGCTCGGCGAGCGCGCGGCAGCGGTCGCGCAGCCGCTCGCGCTCGGCGTCGAAGCGGGGGCCGAGCGCGATCGCGATCGTCTCCCCCAGCGCCTCGAACTCCTCGACGGCGAAGCCGCGCGTCGCCAGCGCCGAGGTGCCGAGCCGGACGCCGGAGGCGACCATCGGCGGGCGCGGGTCGAACGGGACCGCGTTGCGGTTGGCGGTGATCCCGATCTGCTCCAGCCGCCGCTCGGCGTCTCTGCCGTCCAGCGGCGAGTCGCGCAGGTCGGCGACGACGAGGTGGACGTCGGTCCCGCCCGACCAGACGCCGACGTCGCCGGCCTCGGTCAGCGCCGCCGCGATCGCCTTGGCGCCGAGCACCGTGCGCAGCTGACGGTCGCGGAACTGCGGCGAGGCGGCGATCTTCAGCGCGACCGCCTTCGCCGCGACGACGTGCTCCAGCGGCCCGCCCTGCTGGCCCGGGAAGACGGCCGAGTCGATCGCTCTCGCGTGCTCGGCGCGGCAGAGGATCATGCCGCCGCGCGCGCCGCCGAGCGTCTTGTGGATCGTCGTCGTGACGACGTCGGCGAACGGCACCGGGTTGGGGTGCAGGTCGGCCGCGACGAGCCCGGCGAAGTGCGCCATGTCGACCATCAGCAGCGCGCCGACCTCGTCGGCGATCGCGCGGAAGGCGGCGAGGTCGAGCTTGCGCGGATAGGCCGACCAGCCGGCGACGATCAGCCGCGGCCGCGTCGCGCGCGCGATCTCGGCGACCCGCTCCATGTCGAGCAGGCCGCTGTCGCGCTCGACGCCGTAGGGGACGACGTCGTAGAGCCGGCCCGAGAGGTTGAGCCGCATCCCGTGCGTCAGGTGGCCGCCGTGGTCGAGCGCCAGGCCCATGATCCGGTCGCCCGCTCTCAGCAGCGCGTGGTAGGCGGCGGCGTTCGCCTGCGCGCCGGAGTGCGGCTGCACGTTGACGTGGTCGCTGCCGAAGAGCGCCTTGGCGCGGTCGATCGCGAGCTGCTCGGCGACGTCGACGTGCTCGCAGCCGCCGTAGTAGCGGCGGCCGGGATAGCCCTCGGCGTACTTGTTGGTGAGGACCGAGCCCTGGCAGTCGAGCACCGCGCGCGGGACGAAGTTCTCGGAGGCGATCATCTCCAGCGTCGTCTGCTGGCGCAGCAGCTCGTCGCGCAGCACGGCCGCGATCTCGGGGTCGACGTCGGCGACGGGCAGGTCGAAGAAGCCGTCGGGGAGCGACGCGACGGCGGTCATCTCAGCAGCTCGCGGTAGGCGGCGACGTCGAGCAGCGCCGCGGCCTCGGCCGGGTCCGACAGCCGCACCTTCACCAGCCAGCCGCCGTCGTAGGGCGCGTCGTTGACGACGCCCGGCTCGTCCGAGAGCGCCGGGTTGACCTCGACGACCTCGCCGCTGAGCGGCGCGACCACGTCGGAGACGGCCTTGACCGACTCCAGCTCCGCGTACGGCTCGTCCTTGGCGATCGTCTTGCCGACGTCGGGACCGTCGTAGAAGACCAGCTCGCCGAGCGCGTCCTGCGCGAACCACGTGATCCCGAACGTCGCGATCTCGCCGTCGATCCGCGCCCAGTCGTGCTCGGGGTGGTAGAGCAGGTCCTCGGGATAGCTCGCGTCGGCCATTAGTTC